>CAZRIB010000346.1:0-4528 GCA_964600035.1 uncultured Ardenticatenaceae bacterium
AATATGTTGTTTTATGTTAATTTAGCTGCAAAAGTCGAGTTCATAATTCATAATTCGTGTGTTCTACCTCTGATAACTTCGTCGGAAAACGGGACACGGACTTCGGGTTACGTATATTTAGTAACCTGCCACAAACTGTTAGCCAATCCAATAAGCAGCCAAAAAATGAAGCCGGGACGCCCCCCCAGGGCAATGGTATCTGTCATGGCATAGACAAAATAGGCAGCCAGCGAGGCGGCTATTGCCAATGCCAGCACCTTCAACCAGGGGTCTTTGGCCTGCCGCCATGTTTGCCACAGCATAACGGCCGTTAACAGCCACACAGACAGGTAAGCGATGAGGCCGGGAATGCCCAGGTCAAGTGCAGTTTGCAGCCACTGGTTATGGGCATGGGCAATATCAACAGTGGGCGCGATAAGAAACAACGGGTAGAGGATGTGGACGACACGCCGAAAAGTGTTCATGCCCATGCCGGTAAAGGGGAAGTCCTGAATACCGTAAATGGCGCGTGACCAAATTTCGATACGGCTTTCTAATGAGCCAATGCCATCAGAAGAAATGTCTAAATGGGCTTGTTCGGAAAGTGCCGATTGAATTTTTTCCGGGCCAATGGCGTAGAAAAGGGTAAACGCAGCAAGAATGGCAAGGGCTGTGGTGATGAAAAACGGCCGTTTTCCCCACCGCCACAACATCACTGCCACCACAAACATGCCCGCGAAAATAAGTCCACTCAGCCCACTGCGAGACTGGGTAAACAGCAAAAGCAAGTTACTGGCAGCGGCCGTTGCCACCAACGCCAGCCGCACACCCCAAAACAGCCACACCGGCTGTCCCGCCCGCCGTCGCCACGTCCAAACGCCCCAACCGGCCAGTACCAAAGCCAACGGCGCAACCCACGACAACACCCCCGCCAATTGGTTGGCATTCAGCGCCCCTGCCAGACCGGGAAGCTGCACCAACCGCTCCGGCAGGCGACTCACAACGGCGGCCAATAGGGGGAACTTGGCTGACCACTTTACGCTTAATGCACCCAGCGTCATTACGCCCCATCCGGCCAACAGCAGCAGCGCCACCCCAAACCACAATTTGCACGGCGCGTTATCGACTGCTGCCACAACTGCCGGAACAACAGCCAGCCCATAGACCAGCCCGGCAATTTTTGGGTAGCTGAAGGCCATATCGAATGTTGCCCATTCGCTGACCAGTATCATGAAGTAGAGAAGAAAGAGGGGAATGATGAGGGGGGTAGCAGGCAGGAAACGGCCGTGTACCACTTTTCGCGCCAGCCAAATAAGGGGAATGATTAACAAAAATGGGGAAAAAGCGGGGTCGCCCAAAAAAACGAAAGGCAGCAGCGCCAACAAAATCAGCCACTCAATTTTGAGCAAAAAACGGCAAACTGTATGAATGAATGACAAGCCGGTTACTCCCAAACGGTTGGTGTCAGATACGGCCGTAGCGTATCACATTCCACATATGCCGCCAACGGCTGACTTTATTTGCACCATACCGGGCGGCCAGCCATTCTTGCTCCGGCCATACCGTCCGTAAAATAAGCTTCAATCGCTCAGCCGCACTGTCCACCAAAAGCAGCAAATAGAAGTAGCGGGTATAGGCATACTTAAGTTCCCGGCCTGCCAGTACAGATGACACGGAGACAAAACGCCCAAGCAGCCAACGACGCCACAAAGACGGCCGTAATTGCTGCCGGGCCGGTTCTACTTCTTCCAGGCCAATAAGCTGTTGAAAGATGTCCAGCACCAGGTAAACGGCCGCTGCCACACGCCATTGTTTTGCCCGTTTCGCAACCGTATCCCAATCCACATGCCGCTTTTGAGCCATGAAGGCAATGTCTACAAGGTGGCGAATGGTTAAAATGTCAAATTGATGGCTAACGGCCAGGTGAACGGCCGTTAGCAGCACGGCATCCTCCGGGGCAAGCTGGAAGGCCCGACCATCCGGCAATGGTTCAATACGCTGCCAAACGGCCGTTTTGTCAATAACGGCCGTTCGCTTAAGCCACCAGCCAGGAAACGGCGACAAATGCAGTTCCACCAGCCCCCATTTTACGCCCTGCTTTTCAAAGCGAATTTCACCATCAGCTTTAAGCTGCAAGGCTAACGGCCGATCCGCTTTATTACCAACGCCATACCCCAAACCTTGCAAAAGCTGTGCCGCCTGCTCCACATCCCCATCCCGCACCCACAAATCCACATCCGACATAATGCGCCAAAGCGGCTCATCATACACCGACTGCCCCAAAGCCGCCCCTTTCATCAGCACAACAGGCACACCACACTGGTCAAAAGCATCCAAAATTTCGTCCAAATTTTGCCAATGAATCGTACTTTGTGCCGCCGCCACATACACATCCTTTTGCAGCTTTTGTACCAAAGAGGGACACACATCTGCCAGGCGGGCATGAGCCAACGGCCCCAACTCCACCTGCACCAACCAATCAGTCAATGCCCCATCGCAGCCAGCCGTGGCAAGTGGCTCAACATTACTTTCCAAACCGGTAAGGGTACGTAATAAAAAACGAGCCGTCGCCACATTCGGCCACGGCCCCTTTATTTGTTTACTTTCAGCTTGCTCAAACATAGGATGGTTTCGCCTTTAGCACGGCAGAGGGCGTATCCTTTTCGTCTTTGTCAACCTTCCCTTTTCCAACGACTGAATCACGCACGGCCAAAAATTCTGGAATTAGTGTTCGCAGCGTCTGGTAAATGCCGGCCGCTTCATTGCGTTGGGCAGCAGCAATTAAGTCATCTATTAATTTATCCAACTCATCTGGAACAAGATGGCTGGCATCTGCTGCCAAAAAGATTTTTTCGTGGGCAGTCCGCGCATACGTTTCACCGGGCACAAACAACTCTTCAAACAGTTTTTCGCCGGGACGCATGCCGGTGTAAATGATGTCGATGTCACGTCCCACTTCCAGGCCAGATAATCGAATCAAGTCGCGGGCTAAATCCACAATTTTGACCGGCTCGCCCATGTCCAGCACGAACACTTCGCCGCCTTGCCCCAATGTGGCCGCTTGCAGCACTAACTGCACCGCCTCAGGAATGGTCATGAAGAAACGCTTCATCTCTGGGTGGGTCACGGTAACCGGTCCGCCATTTGCAATTTGCCGGCGGAAGGTGAGGACGACACTGCCCCGGCTGCCCAGGACATTGCCAAAACGCACGGCCACATACGGCCGTTTCGTGGCCTGCGCCGCCTGATGCACCAACAATTCGGCGGCCCGTTTGCTGGCTCCCATAATGCTGGTTGGGTTTACGGCCTTGTCGGTAGAAATCATGACAAACCGCTCCACATTGACGGCCTGCGCCGCCTGGAGCAAATTGCGCGTCCCCAAGACATTGTTGGTAATGGCTTCGCTGGGATTGGCTTCCATCAATGGTACATGTTTGTGTGCCGCCGCATGAAAAATCACCTGCGGCCGATACTGGTTAAAGATGTTCAGCACACGGTCGGCAAAGCGGATGTCGGCAATAATGGGCACAATTTCCGGGCCGTTTTCGCCAGCGAGTTTGCCAAGTTCCTGGTGAATTAAAAAGACGGAGTTTTCGCCGTGCCCAACGATGACGATTTGTTTGGGACGGGCACGCATAACCTGACGACACAATTCGCTGCCAATGGATCCACCGCCGCCGGTAATGAGTACCCGTTTGTCACGCAGCATTTCTTGTACGGCCGTCACATCCGTTTGCACCGGTTCGCGCCGCAGCAAATCTTCTACTTCGACATGGCGCAGTTGGCTGACACTGACACGGCCGTCTAGCAGTTCATACATGCCGGGAATGATGCGCGTTTTCACCTGACACTGTTCACAAATGCCTATAATTTCGCGTACAACCTTCCCCGGTGCAGAAGGCAAGGCAATAATGATTTCTTCAATATCATGCCGGTTCACCAATTCAGGAATTTTGTCACGGCCGCCTGAAACCAATACGCCATGAATCTGAACGCCATGCTTTTCCTTGTCATCGTCTACAAAGGCAATGGGCTGCATACGCAGGCGCGGGTTCTGCTGCATTTCGCGGACAATCATGGATCCGGCATCGCCAGCGCCCATCACCAACACACGGCGCATGTTTAGTCCAAATTCACCCCGGCGATGGTACATGGCTAACATTCGCACTGTTAACCGGGGGAAACTGACAACCGCCAATCCAGTTAACAGGGATATGAGGGGAACAGAACGGGGAACTGACCAGTTGATGGGCAAAACCTGCACCATGGCAAAGGTGATGATGCTGGCGATAAAGGTGCTGGTGGTGATAACACCTGCCAGCAGCAGCATTTCTTCCAGTGACGCGTATCGCCAATAACGGGCGTAGATGCCGGTGTACCAGAAGGTGATGATGGTAACGGCCGTTAACACCAACGCATAAAACAACATTCCCCGGAATTGCTCAGGCCGCAGCGCAAATGTCTCAAGACGCAGGACATAGCTGGCGTACACAGCCAGCGGCAGCAGCAGCAAATCGAAAAAGAAAAAATGGCGGTTACGCAACTTTTG
>CAZRIB010000347.1:0-4524 GCA_964600035.1 uncultured Ardenticatenaceae bacterium
TTTGCGGCTGCTTGCACGGCTTCTTCAGTGAACCACATGGGATGATGTTGGCCATTTTGCCAGAGAGGCATTTGGTCGGTGTAATGGGGGTTGGTGGGGTGGCCGCTTTGCCCGGTGGGTATCACCGTTTTCATGTTGTCCCAATCGCTTAAATCGACAATCATGCGCATGGAGGGATGGCCTGTTACGGCCGCAATGTTGCTCCAACTGTAGCTTGTGGCGTTCACAATGCTGGGGCCGCCATCTACGGGAATGGGGCCTGCGTTAACAAGTGACTCAATGAGGCCGACGCCGCTTTGCCCAAGTGGTGCGCTAACAAAGGTGGCGGTATGGAGCGTGCCCCATGTCCAGTTATTCATGTTGTCGCCTAATTTTTCGGTTAACCAGGCTGTGGTGTCTGCCAATGATTGCAGAATGATGGTTTCGGCCGTTTCCTTTTCGGTGGTTGTGACATCATCCCACCAGATGGCGTTAGGCTGTGCTGCCATATCATGCATAAAGACCCGGCTGTGCACCCGGCTTACATTGTCTGCGCCAACATCATCTGCCAGCATGTTTTGGGCTAAGTGATAGTAAAACACCTCAAAAAGGGCGGCTGGGACGCTGTCGCGCCGTAGTTGGCCGTCCCATCCCCGCAGGCGTTCGATGGCGGCTTGTACATCTGCATCTTCACTGGAGAGGCCTTTTAATAAAGGCAAGTAATCCTGTGCCAGCATGGAATAGCTGTCAAATTGAATGCGGGCCATATCGTCAACGGTTAGCTTGTCACCCCGATCTATGACCTCTGTAATCATGTCAGTAATGCGCTGTCCCCGGTCGCCATCAGCCCAGTAGAGATTGATAAGGTATGGGTAATCTTCATCAACAACGGCATGATTGGCCGTGACAATGTACCCCCAGTCGGGATTAAGCAGGTGGGGCAGTTTTTCATAGGGTATCCAGCCATCCCATTCATATTCGCCGGTCCAGCCGGGAACGGGAACCAGGCCGTTGCCAGCTTTGCGGATAGGGATGAGGCCGGGGGTTTGGTAGGCGATGTTGCCTTCTGTGTCGGCGTACACAAAATTTTGGGATGGGCCGTCCCAATAGCGAAGTGCTTCGCGGAAATCATCGTAGTTTTTGGCATTGTTGAGCAGGATAACGGATTGCAATACACGTGATGGCTCTTGGGCTGTCCATTTGAGGGCAAGCGGGTCATTGACGTTGTCGCGAAGGTCGCTGATGATGGGGCCATGTTGGGTGAGTTTGACTTCTATGGTAACGTCGTCGCCGCCATTGACTTTGATGACTTCCTGGATGATGTCCATGTCGCGCCATTCGCCCATGAATTCGTATTGGTTGGGGTTGTTGGGGTTGATTTTTTCGATGTAAAGGTCTTGTACGTCTGGGCCAACGTTGGTAACGCCCCAGGCAATGTTGTCATTGTGGCCAATGACGACGCCGGGGACGCCGGCAAAGCTGAAGCCTACGACGTTGTTTTCCGGGGTGTGGAGGCCAATTTCGTACCAGATGGAGGGCATTTGGATGCCAAGATGGGGATCGTTGGCGAGCAGGGGACGGCCGCTTTCGGTGTGATCGCCGCTGATGACCCAGTTGTTGGAGCCGACGAAGGGGGCTGTGCCGAGGTAGCCCAGGTTTGGCTTGCTGCCGACGATGGTGGTGTTGATGTTTTGCCAGTTTACGGCCGTATCCATCTCACGCAGCCAGCTTGACGAGCCTTCATCCATCAAATCCGGCATGGCACTGGTAGGAACCATAACCGGACGATCGTCATATGGATAAAAAGGCAGGAGCGACGCCACTTTACTTTCGCCCAACTCCTTAATGAGTTCTGTGCGGCGCAGTTCACTGCTCCAATTACCGCCCAGGTCATCAGACATCACCACGCCCCAGCCAACGGTATGAACCGGTTCCCATGGTTCAATCTCCCAGGGTTCGTTAACAAGGCCGAGTACTGTCTGGTTGATGGAGAGTTGGTTACGATTTTGCTCGATGTAGGCATTGACCCCCTCGCTGTAAGCATTGAGGATGGTCATGTATTCCGGCTGTTCCTGTTCGTAATAATCCACATAGGCTTGAGCCATGCGGTTCCAGCCCATTGTGCGAATGAAGATGTCGCTGTCAATGGTGGCTTCGCCTGCGATTTCTGAGATGCGCCCCTGGCTGATGTGGCGCCAAAATTCCATTTGCCAGAAACGGTCTTGGGCGTGGACGTAGCCTTGCGCCATGTAGAGGTCGTGTTCGTTTTGGGCGTAGATGTGGGGAATACCGTATTCGTCGCGGTATACCTGGACTTCGGCTTGCAGGCCGGGGAGGTTGAGTGTGCCGTCTGTTGTGGGAAACGGCCGTCTAATCATGACAAAAACTGTTATTACCAATGCCAAAATAACAACTAGCAGCACCCCCAGGATGCCTAACGAAATGCGGACTGCTCGGTTCATTTCCTCGTCTCCTTCGGAAAGTATGAATAATGAATAATGAGTAATGTGTGGTTGATGCGAGTTTCGGGTTTACCGGCTGCTGATCTTGCGTACCAAAAGGCCGGTAGGTGGCGTGTATAATACGATGAGACAAATAATTAGAAAAGGAAATCATATGACAAAAATTGGCCGTGTTTCATTTCTGTTTTTATTGACGCTGGTGGGAGTGGCTGGGCTGTTTGGGGTGCTGGCACAGGCGCGTGCATTGGCAACATTAGACGCGGGCAAGGAGGTGCTTTTGGCAACGGCCGTAACCGGGGGCGCGGCCTGCGAAGGCGCAAATTTACTCACCAACCCCGGTTTTGAAGGCACATACTCTCCCTACATTTACCCCGCGCCGGGAAACCCCGACTGCCAGACATGGGATCCGGCCATGCCCAACCAATATTGTGAGCGCGCCAAAATGCCCGACGGCTGGCATCCCCGCTGGCTGCCTGATGGCACAAAGGAATGGCTGGTTATGCCGGAATTTGTGCCCTCTACGCCAGACCAGGTGAACCCGGACCGGGTGCGAAGCGGCCAGGAATCGCTGCACTATTTTTCCTTTTTTACCATGCATGAAGCGGCCGTACACCAACAGGTAACGGCCGTGCCCGGCGCCACCTACTGCTTTTCCGCCTGGGGACATGCCTGGTCAGACAGAACAGACGACGACTTTTACAGCGCAACAGACCCCTTTAACGACGGCGACCTGTACCAAAAAGTCGGCATAGACCCCACCGGCGGGACAGATTGGCAAAGCTCCACCGTCATTTGGAGCGACGAACGCAAGCAGTACGACATTTTTGGCGAATTTACCATTTCCGCGACCGCCCAGGCCAACACCGTGACCGTTTTTGTCTACTCCCGCGCCGACAAGCCTGTCAAGCATAACGATGTCTACTGGGACGATGCTTCCCTGCAAGTTGCCCCCTACATGCTGGTAGACAACAACACCATTGGCATGATGGCACACGTTCTTACACCGACGCAAATGACCTTGAATGTACCCGTTACCATTCACCCGGACACGTTGGGATGGACGGCCTCGTTTGACCCAGGCGGCACAATTGTGCCCTCACTCATCACAGCCAGCGGAACCGGTTCCGGGCAGGCATCCTTTACCCTGGACAGCACTGGTTTGGCAACAGGGACCTACACCAACACATTACAAATTGCCACAACTTCAGCCGCAGTGGGCAGCCCTGCTTCTGTGCCAGTGGCGGTGTATGTGGTAGACAATCTGTTTCAGGTGTATTTGCCGGTGGCGATGCGATAATTCGCTTGAGATTTGCCACTCTGTTCCACTGACACTTATAATCGCCGTATGGTACACATTCTCTTTGCAATCATCGGTTTGCTCACCGGTGTTCTCATCAACTTGATGGCTGACCAGCTTCCCCGGCGGCGCGCTGTTTTTCCACCGCGCTGCCCGCATTGTGGGCAGCCGCGTTCCTGGCGGACGTTGTTGGCTGTTGTGCGCTATTTTCAGGGGGCAGATTCGGCTTGTGGACATCCGGTCCGCGTGCGTGAATGGCTGGTGGAGGTGGCAACGGCCGTTCTCTTTGGCGTGCTTCCATTCTTCATCACCAACCCGCTTGTACTCGTCGTCAACACATTCCACATTGCTGTTCTCATCCTGATTATTGTCATAGACCTGGAAAACCGGCTGATTTTGAATGTGGTGGTGTACCCGGCAACGGCCGTTGCCCTGGCCGCCAGCTTTTTTGTGCCCAGAGAAGAAAACACCCTCCGTCTGGCATTAGCCGGAGCCGTTGTCGGCTTCCTGTTGTTCTACCTTTTTTACTGGATTGGGCAGCTTCTGTTTGGGCCGGGTGCGCTGGGGTATGGCGATGTCAAACTTGCCATGCTCATGGGAGCCATGCTCGGTTTCCATCGCATCATCTTTGCCCTGGCCATAGGCATTTTACTGGGTGGCGTTATCAGTGCCCTGCTTTTGGTAAGCCGCCGTTTTGACCGCCGCAACTACCTGCCATATGGGCAGTATCTGGCGTTGGGCGGCATTATCATGCTCATTTGGGGCGTACAAATTGTAGCCGCATAT
>CAZRIB010000348.1:0-4524 GCA_964600035.1 uncultured Ardenticatenaceae bacterium
GGGGGTAGGATTTTATTTTTGGACGTGCTTGCAGCCGCAGCGGCCAGGGCAATCACGGCCGTTTCCAGCAAACAGCGTGCCATGACCAACGATGAGGAGGGATTTTCCAAAAAGCCAAAGAGCATGGCGGCCAATGGGAGTAAGTTGCGTTTTTGCCAGGGAGATTCTTCTGTAGATGCGCGGCATACAGCCCCCGCCCTACCCCCCGCCGTCATCAGCCAGCAAAGCCAGCAAACGGCTCTCCAGTGCGCCATAATGCACCGGCCGAATTTCCAGCGCCAGGCCCAAATAATCGGCTGCCCACCGCGCTTTTTCATACAATGCTGGATCTTCTTCCTGCACCAGATAAACAAGCCGGGTGTAATGCTTAAAGTAGGTCTCTTTTAGCTCCGGGTATCTGTCCAGACCCAGCCCCTTGATGACCAACGCTTCAAACGAGCGCAGCAAAAAATCGGTTAGAAAGTAGGTTCCGGCATTTTCTGCCATCATGGCTTCAAATTCGGCCGTGCCCGCGTACATTTCATAACAGTGGGGACCAGACACACGCACGACATTTTCGGCATTTAGTAAAACATCCAGCTCGCCGCCCGTGCCGCAGTCGCCATACACCACAATGATTTGATCATATTGGTGGCGAAGGGTGGCAATGCGCTGCTGTACGGCCGTTACGATTTGCGCCGGTGTATTATGCAGCTTTGCCGGCACAGCCAACACATCCACCGGCCAGCCATGCCGCTTTTTCAATGCCAACACCTCTCGCGCCAATGCGCCACAAGCAAGCAAAACTGTCTGCACACAACCTCCAAACAATCCCAAATACCATCTAAAACAGACATATAGCAAAAAAGCTCTCGAATAAATCGAGAGCTTTTTTCTTTCTAGGACGGGAGCGACGGGGATCGAACCCGCGATCTCTGGCTTGACAGGCCAGTGTGTTAACCACTACACCACGCCCCCTTGTTCTGTTTGTAACAGCGAGCGGAAGTTTAGCAGAACACCGGGTCGCTGTCAATATGATTTTGACCAAATTTGTGAAAATTGTGCCAATTATTGTTCATTAGTAAGCGTTCAGTTGGTCAGCTAGTACCCGTAATCCGTAATCCGTATTCCGTATTCCATATTCCGTAATTCGTGTGTTCTACCTCTGGCAACTTCGTCGGAAAACTGTGTACGGACTTCGGGTTACGTTCTATTCTCCGTGTAACTCGGTATTCCATCTGAACGGATACGTTCATTACACAAAAACAAAACAGGTTCCCCAAAAAGCCCAAACCTGCTGTCAGGCTGTTTCCTCTGGTAAGGATGCGCTTTGTGGAGTGCGGTAAGTCAACAGCTCTTCAGCCGCTGCCAAAACGTCGGCCACAGAAACGCTCAACGCCCACGAAAATTCACGGCCGCCTAAATCTTTCCACAAGGTTTTGACAGGAACCCGTGTAGAAAATGGCCGGGAAATGGCGGGCATACTGGGACCAAAGATGGCGATGGTTGGGCAGGCCTGGGCAGCGGCTACATGGGTGGGGCCGGAATCACCGCCAATAAACAGGCTGGCAATTTCGCACAATGCGCCCATTTCACCCAAAGAAGTTTGGCCTGTCCAATTGGCGGCAGGAGAAACCATCATGCCGGCGATGGCTTTGGCCGCTTCTTTTTCGGCCTCTCCGCCTACCAGAACGATTTGGGCCTGGTATTTTTTGATTAATTCGTTGCCGAGAAGAACGTAGCGTTCCACAGGCCATCGCTTGCGTAAATCTGTGCGGACGGGGTTTGTGCCGCCGCCGGGATAGATGATGATTAACGGCCGTTCCCCCATCCATTCCACATCATCTACCAGCCGCCGCGTAACGGCCGTTCTGTCCACATCCGGCGGATAAAACTCCATATCCACCATCTTGCCGGGTGGCAAATCCACACCAGCCGCCTGTGCCATCGCCAGATAGACAGCCGCCACGTGCTGTTCATCAGCCGGTGGCTTTACAGACACAGTATGCCCAAAACCACGTCCCCGCCAATTAATGCCCACTCGCTGCGGAATGCCAGCCCGCCAGGCAATATAACCCAGCATCGACGACCGGCTGGGAATAAAACAGGTGTCATAATGTTCCTGCTTGATGCGCTCAATCAATGCCTGAATATCACGCCAGGGCATATTGGCTAAATCGCCATTGCCAATGGAAATAATCTCAGTCAAGCGTGGGTTGCCGGCAATGGCCGAGCGTGCCCAATCGCTAACCGCCCAATCGAAGCGGCAGTGCGGGTAAGCGTCGCTTAAAACGGCCAGCAAGGGTGTGGCCAGCATAACCTGACTGAGGCAGCATGTTTGCAAAATGAGGGCTTTTTTGGGCGGCACAAACGGCCGCTGCCCAAACAATTGAAAAGGTACATTTGCCAGCCGGGCGATATTAAATGTGAGCCAATTGTCTCTGATGATCACGAATGTTTACCCTTTTACCACAATAACCGGTGTTAGCCGGGCGACTTTTTTGGCGATGCCCGCGCCGTGTACGACTTCGATGACTCTGTCTACATCTTTATAGGCGGCAGGGGCTTCTTCTGCCAAACCGGGCATGGAACCAGCCCGAATGTGGATGCCTTCTGATTCCAATGACTCGCGCAGGTCTGTGCCACGAATGGTGCGTTTGGCCTGCGACCGGCTCATGGTGCGGCCAGCGCCGTGACAGGTTGACCCGAATGTTTGCCGCATGGATTCGGCCGTGCCCACCAGCACCCAACTGGCTGTTCCCATTGAACCGGGTACGAGAACGGGCTGGCCGATGTCGCGGTAGACATCGGGAATCTCCGGTGAGCCGGGGCCAAAGGCGCGTGTCGCCCCTTTGCGATGCACACAGAGTTTTGTGTCACGGCCGTTTACCGTGTGCGTCTCAATTTTGGCCATGTTGTGGGCAATGTCATAGATTTGGTAGACAGTGTCACGCAGGCCTGTGCCAGCCAGCACCCGCTTAAAAGTGCTGCGAATATGGTAGAGCAAGACCTGGCGATTGACAAAGGCATAATTGGCGGCAGCTTTCATGGCCGCCAGATAATCCTGCCCTTCAGGACTGTCGATTGGGGCGCAAACAAGCTGGCGGTCTGGCAGTTTGATGCCGTATTTGGTCAGGACGCGCTGGAAAATTTTGATGTAATCGGAGCAAATTTGATGGCCAAAGCCGCGAGAACCACAGTGAATTTGGGCAACAAGCTGGCCGGGGAACAAGCCCATTTTGGCAGCGGCCGTTTCGTCAAAAATTTCATCGACTTCATCAATTTCAATGAAATGGTTGCCCGCGCCCAATGAGCCAATCTGGTCTACACCCCGTTTTTTGGCACGCTGGCTGACTTTTGCGGGGTCTGCGCCGGATAAACGGCCGTTTTCCTCAGTGCGCTCCAGGTCTGCCTGTGTGGCATAGCCGCGCTGCAAAGCCCACTCTGCTCCCCGCGTCACCAATTTATCCAGTTCCCGCATGGTCAGCTTAACAGAACCGCCGCGTCCTACCCCATGTGGACAGGCGCGCTGCAATTCATCGGCCAAAGCGGCCAAATACGGCGCGGCCTCATCCCGGTGAAGATGCGTTCCCGCCAGCCGAACACCACAGTTAATGTCATACCCCACACCACCCGGCGAAATAACGCCATGCGGGTATTGGGTGGCAACCACCCCGCCGATGGGAAAGCCGTATCCTTGATGGATGTCTGGCATAGCCAGGGCATGGGCTACGATGCCGGGCAAGGTGGCGGTATTGACCAATTGGTCCAGGCTCTTGTCGTCCAGTGCGGCTTCCAGCAGTTGGGGGTCGGCATAAAAGCGGGCAGGCACGCGCATGTCGCCGCGAAAAGTTTCCGGTATCTCGTACAGGTAAGGGGCCAGTCGTTTTAACGCTTTACTGTGCATAAGAAGCCTCCGTCCGAAAGCAGAAAATGTGAGGATTGGTTATTAGAGATTCAGTATCTGCCACGAATGACACAAATTTCACGAATTTAGAACGTGTCATTCGTGGCATTTGTGGCAACATTGGATTTACTAAGATTGGAGATGTTTGCCGGTGGTGTGTGCTGCCGGGTTATACGTCGAAAACGATGGTGACGGTCAGGCCAACGGCCGTTTCTGTGATAGCCAGTTGATGATAGGTCACAGCTTTGATGTGCTTGGTCAGCTCAGACGCTGTGCCGCCTTCTACCACGGCCTGCAATCCGGTTGGGGAGATGCTGGTAATGTCGATTTTTGTGGCGACAAATTGTTCGGTTTCAGCCCAGTAGGCCAGTTCACTCAGCCAATCAACCAACAGCTCTTCGGCGTCGTTGGCTTGCAAGGTGAGGGCGCGTGGTTTTGTGGGGGTAACGGCCGTTTCTTCTGCCAGCAGCAGCGCCGTCATCCCCTCTGCCGCATGGATAAACAGCTCGGCCAGTGTACGGCCGTAAACCTTCAGCGCCCAATCAGCCGTGTGATCCACAATCTCAAAATGCACATCTGTCATGGTGCTTTTATTGTAGCATGTTGTTGGCGTTCCGTATTCCGTTGTCCGTATTCCG
>CAZRIB010000349.1:0-4515 GCA_964600035.1 uncultured Ardenticatenaceae bacterium
CTAGCATTGCAACTTTTGTCTTTAGCTTCCGTATTGTGGCGTAGAAAATTGAACTTACAAAATGAGCAATTCAGTTTTGTTTAAGCTGCAAGCTGATGGAGGTTATGAAATGAGTGACAAAAGATTGGTTCGTTCGACTGATGACCGCATGGTGTTTGGTGTTTGTGCCGGTCTGGCTGAATATCTGAACATTGACCCGGTGCTGGTTCGCTTGATTTTTGTGCTGCTGGCCGTGACGGGTGGTCATGGTATTTTGCTGTATGTCATTATGGCTATTTTAATGCCGGAGGGCACGGCCGTTTCTGCCAAGGTCAATGGCTTTAATGAAGAAGAAATTGTTGTAAAAGAAGCGTAGTTTTTTCGCTGTGTCTTTCACCGGCATGAGCTTTCCCAATCTCCTGATGCCGGTGTGACAGAGACGGCCGTATTCTCCGGAAACGGCCGTCTTTTTTTACATTCCCGTCCCCCGTCATTTTTTAGTATAATCCTCCCACTATGGCATCCCTATTCTCAAAACTTCGCACACTATTCCGTGCAACCCTGCACGAAGCCGCCGACAAGGCCCTGCAAAAAAGCGACCTGGCCGTTTACGACGACTACATTCGCCGTGCCGAACAGGAAATCGAGGAATTCAAGCGCTCCATTGTGCCCATGTTTGAGCAGGTAAAAACAACCAAACGCCGCCGCCAAAATCTGGCCGATAAAGCCGCACAGCTCGACTTTATGGTGGATGAATTCCTTAAAAAAGGGAAGCGCACCGAAGCGATGGTCACCCAAAAACAGCTTTCATCCATCTTGAAGATGATTGAAACATACGACCAATCACTAGCCCGACAAGTATCAGCGGCCGAAATGCTGGATGACATACGCATCAAGTTAGAAGGGCGGCTGGCCATTGCCCGGCAAGAACGCGAGGAACTGGGTTACCTGCTCAATTTAGCCAAATCCAAAGAAATCGCCACCAAATCGATGCGCTCACTGGACGCACTGATGGGTGAAGCCGATACCGAAGTGGCGCAGGCCGCAGAAAATATCCGCCGTCGTCTGGACCATGCTGATGCCGCCTGGGAAGTACAAACCAGCAGCCTGGACAGACAAATGGAAGATGCCATGCACAGCCTGGAAGTAGAAGCAGAATTAGCCAAACGTATGGAGCGGTTGGGTATCTGAGGCAGGCATATGAAATTAGCCCTGGTACACGACTGGCTAAACCAGCTTGGCGGCGCTGAGGATGTGCTGGAAGTATTGGTTGACCTTTATCCACAACAACCAATTTTTACCTCGCTTTATTGGCAAAAAAAGATGCCAGCGCACTGGCAAAAATGGGACATCCGCACATCTTTTATTGACCAACTGCCGTTTGCGCATAGCAAGCAGCAGTTGTACTTTCCACTTTACCCGCTGGCATTTGAACAATTTGATTTTAGGGATTATGACCTGGTTATTAGCAATAAAAGCGGGTTCTGCCATGGGGTGATTACCGGGCCGGAAACGCTGCACATTTGCTACTGCCTGACACCAACTCGCTATATCTGGCGGTATCACCAATATGTGGAGCAGGAGCAGGTGGGTCGGCTGGCTCAATTTGTCCTGCCGCCGTTTTTAACCTATTTGCGGCAGTGGGACCGGTTGGCAGCGGACAGGGTTGACCATTTCATTGCTATTTCGCAGGCTGTCCGTCAGCGTATCGCCAAAATTTACCGGCGTGATAGCACTATTATTTACCCACCGGTGGAAACGCGTCGTTTTGAGCCTGCCTCGAAGGTGGATGATTATTATTTGTTTGTGGGGCGTTTGGTTCCTTACCGCCGTCTGGATTTGTTGATTGAGGCGTTTAATCGGCTGCAACGGCCGTTACTCATTGCCGGTACTGGTCGAGACAAAGAGCGGCTGGAAGCGCTGGCCGGGCCATCTGTTACATTTTTAGGCTATGTGCCGGATGAAGATTTACCCGATTTAATGGCCAGAGCGCGCGCATTTATGTTCCCAGGTGAGGAAGATTTTGGTATTGCGCCCATCCAGGCAATGGCGGCTGGCCGCCCCGTGATTGCTTATGCCGGTGGGGGCGCTTTGGAAACGGTGATTCCCGGTGTGACGGGAGGCTGGTTTACGGAGCAAACGGTAGAAGGCATTATGCAGGCGGTTGAGCAGTTAGACGTGGATGCGCTGGATACGGCCGTTATCCGCAAACACGCCGAGCAGTACGATGTTTCTGTTTTTCGGACACAATTTCAAACATTTGTAGAGGAGAAATGGGCGCAGCGGTCCAGCGTCTGAAACCTTATGGAACTGAAACGTTACGCCAAAATTTTACTGCGCCGTTGGTGGCTGATTGTTATCCCCGCCGCCATTGTTTTGGCAGCAGGGCTAGCCACATATAAGCCTGCACCCCCTGCTTATAACGTGGGTATGCGGTTTATTGTGGGACAGCGTCCTGCACCAGATGCTCAAAGTGAAGATGAGGAGCGGCTGGCAAATTGGCAAACATCCGAATATTTGGTGAATGGCATTACGGACTGGGTGCGCGGCAACCGCTTTGCTGAAGCGGTAAGTGCGGAGATGGCCAGCCAGGGTGTGGATGTGCCCGCCGGTGCGATAATGGGCAGTCTGGCGGCTGATAATGTGCGCAGCATGCTCCAGCTTTCGCTGACGTATGGGGATGCGGATGTGTTGGCGGCGATGGTTGAAGCGGTGGTGAAGGTGATGCAAACGCAGAATAGTGAGGCTTTGCCGCAGTTGGGTGGAGAAACGGCCGTAATTGTGCCCCTGGATGATCCAGTTATCAATCCCATCTCTGCCGGTTTACGCAGCCAGCTCGATTTGCCGCTGCGTGCTGCCATTGCCCTGGCCGCCGGTTTTAGCCTGGCTTTGCTGGTGGAATATCTAGACCCGACGATTCGGGACAGAGAGGACGTGGATGGTCTGGGGCTGCCGCTGTTAGGCGAGATTCCCAAAAAATAAGGGGAGGGGAATTGAGGATTGAGAATGGAGAATTGTGAATTGTGAATTGTGAATTGTGAATGGAAGTCGATTGTTGGGGCTGATTAATAATCTCCCAATCTCCCAATCTCTTAATCTCCAATCTCTAATCTCTAATCTCCAATCTCCACCCACTAACTTTACGTAAAAGGGACAAACTTATGGAATTACGTGATTATTTGCGTATTTTGCGCCAACGAGGCTGGATAATTTTGGTAACGGCCGTATTAACGGCCGTCGCCGCGTTTGGCTTTAGCAAAATGCAAACAGAAGTTTACAAATCAACCCTGACTTTATTGGTACGGCCAGCCAGAACCGATTTTGGCCAATCACAGGCGGCCAAAGAGCTGCTGGGTAACTACGAGTTGTGGCTAAACAGCAGCTATCAGGCACAGCAAGTCATCGACATTTTGCAGTTGGACATGACCGCCGAACAGCTGTTGAGTGACTTTGAAGTATCGTCTGACAATTTCAGGCTGGCTGTGAAGCTGTCTGTGGAAAACACCGATCCCGATTTGGCGAATGATATTGCCCGCGTTTGGGGAGAGCTGCTCATTCAAGACCAAAATGCTGAAAATGATAAAAACAGACAGGAAGATCGCATTACCATTCGTTTTCAGGACGATCCCAGAGCGGGTTTGGACAGACCCAAAACGACAATAAACACGGCGGCGGGTGGTGTTTTTGGCGCAGTGTTAGGCATTATCATTATTTTTGTGTTGGAATGGGTAGAATCGGGCATTGTACGCCGTCCTGAAGATGTGGAGCGGTATCTGGATTTGCCGGTGATTGGCGCAATTCCAAATGAATGAGAATGAATTGAGAATTGAAAATTGAGAATTGAGAATGGAAAATTGTTCCATTAAAGAAAAGAGAGTGAATGATGAGCTTGGTAACTTTGAGTGACCCGCGTTCTCCGGTCAGTGAGGCGTATCGTACACTGCGAACCAATTTGCAATTTTATAGTTTGGATAAACCAATTCGTACGCTTGTGGTAACGTCCCCGTCTGTGGATGAGGGGAAGAGTACGACGGTGGCGAATTTGGCGGTGACGATGGCGCAGAGCGGCCGCCGGACGATTTTGGTGGATTGTGATTTGAGACGGCCGTCTTTGCATGCGTTGTTTGATGTTTCTAATAACAGTGGCTTGACGACGATGGTGCTGGGGGAGGATGAGGAGCCGCCTTTGCAGGAAACGGCCGTTCCCAATTTATGGCTGCTGCCCAGCGGCCCCAAACCGCCCAATCCGGCAGATTTGCTGGGGGCCAAACGGATGGATCAAGTCATTGCGGCACTGCAAGATCGGGCAGAAATTGTGTTGTTTGATGCGCCGCCGGTGATTGCAGTGACGGATGCGGCCGTTTTAGGGGCAAAGGTAGATGGTGTGCTGCTGGTGGTGTCGGCGGGCAAAACACGCCGCGAACATGCCGAGCGGGCGAAGGAACTGCTGGAAAAGGCGCATGTACGCATTGTGGGCGTTACGCTGACGAACGCACCTAAAGATAAATCAGTCGGTGATTATTACGGCTGATTGGC
>CAZRIB010000350.1:0-4512 GCA_964600035.1 uncultured Ardenticatenaceae bacterium
CATCCTGTCCAATTGTATGAAGTTGCCGGGGGGCTGCTCGCCTTGTTCATTTGGTGGCGTGTCCACCCCCACCGCACCTTTGCCGGTCAGGCATTCATACTCAGCGCCATCTTTTATGCCGCAGCCCGCCTCATCACCGACACCTATCGGGTCAATGCCTGGGTCACAGCCTCCGGTTACCACATTCTGCAAATCATCAGTCTGTTGGTCATTTTGGCTGGCATGTACATCCTCATGCGCCAATCAACAAGGGAAACGGAGAGTTGAGAATGGAGAGCTACCTTCTGTAAAAATTATGAATTACGAAGCTGCGTTTGCACCCTGCCACCTGCCACCTTTTTATTCATAGTGGTCGGTGCAGCCGGCGTGGGTCTCTCTTCCAAATCTCCAATCTCTAATTCCCAATCTCCAATCCCCGCCCCTATTGCCCTGCTTTTGGGCTTGCGCTACACTGTGCTTATGGGTAACCGTCGGTTTTTGCTCGCTGTTTTCTGGTTGAGCCTTATTCTTTCGATTTTTCTGGCGTTTCGGTATTTTTCGTCGGCGCAGGCCTTTGGCCCGGCGGTTGCCATTTGCCCCGGCCCGGATTTGTATGGCTACACGTGTGAAAACGGCCGTTTCGCCTACATCGACGCCACCAACGATACCTTTCTTTACGCCGACGACGGCACCATTTCCCTCCCCCTGCCCTTTCCTTTTACCTTTTACGGCACAACCTATACCGAAGTGAAAGCCAGCACCAATGGCAATCTGCAATTTACAACAGACAACGCCTCATTTGACAATCGCTGTCTAACACCGGCCAGCGGCGTGGGCGACATTATTGCCCCGTATTGGGACGATTTGGATGTGCGTTTTGCCGGTTTTTTGGAAACGGAAGTAGTGGGTGAAGCACCGAACCGCATTTTTGTGGTGGAATGGGATAATGTGCCGCCATTTGGCGCAGATCTGGAGGATGGCATCACGTTTGAGGTTCAGCTTCACGAATCGACAAATGATATTGTTTTTTGGTATGAGGATGTGACGACGTTTGTGGAAGGAAACGGCCGTTCCGCCACCATTGGCACACAAAGCGAAGCACAAGGCATTGCCCTGCAATACAGTTGCAACCAGCCCACTGTCGCCGATGCCACCCAAATAACATGGCTTCATCCCCAAAGCCCAAACCGTTCTGTCGGGTTAACGGCACCCTCACTGCAAACCCAGCCGGATCAGGGTGTGCAGGCCAAAGGGGAAACTGCCCGTTTTCTGGATGCGCTGAATGCACGTGGTCGTGCAGCCTTTGGCCAATGGCAGCAGCATTGGCGTTCGCAAACGCCGCCTCTGGCTGTTGTCTGGGAGGAAGTGGATGTGACGGGAAACGGCCGTGCTGAACTCATTCTGCTGCAGCAAGCCCCGGAAACCCACCCCCAATACAGCCAACTGCTCATTCTTGCTCACGAGAACGGCCGTTACACACTCCTCTGGCAAACACCCCTGGCAAACCGCACCAACCCCGGCACGCAATACACCCTTGTTGACACCCGCGATTTAACAGGTGATGGCACGGCCGATCTGCTGCTGCAAGACGGCCGTACCCACCAATTCCAGGTCATCACCAACCACAACAACACCCTGCAAAAAATCCCCCTGCCAGAAACCTGTACAGGCAGCTACACCCTCCACGACACCAACCACGACAACCAAACCGACATCACCAGAGAAAAATGCCCCTCAACTCCCCGGCTAACCGTCACCTGGGACGGCACAACCTTTCAACCCATCACACCCTAGCCCCCAATCTCCAAATTACCAATTACCCAATCTCCCAATTACCCCCCACACCTCCCTCATAAAAAAAGACTTGTCAAGAAAAGACAAAAAAGATACTATGCCCGCGCATTCAAACTTGACGGTACCGGAGAGAAGGAAAGATGTTTGAGGTAAACGGAACATACGCAAATCGCAAAGGGAAATACACCGTTTTGGCACTAAACCCGCCAAAAATGACCGTACGCTACGAAGACGGCACAACCGCCGAGCTAAAAATTGACGTACAAGAACGCATTTGGGAAAACATCCGTGCAGAACACGAACCCAGACGCAGCACAAAACCAACCCGCCGGTTCCAAACTGGCCCCAAAGTACAACACTTCATCAAAGTTGTCAGCCTGCCATCCCCCACAGAACTGGCATTCCCCGGCTGGCAAGAGCGAATCGTACTTATCGGCACAGATTTGGAAACGGCTCCCCAGTTAAAAAGCGGCGATCGCTTGATTTACTACGCACTGGAAACACAACAGTTTATTGCCGTTGTCACCATAACCAGCGCTCCCAAAGCAGCCAACCCGCATGACTACTTTTTTACAATTGATGCCAATACTGCCTACTTTATGCAGGTAGATATTGACGCAGCCATTCCCAAACTGGATGCTGGCGTTTCTGTTGACTCAGTAGAGATGGAAAGCCAGCCAGATTTCGGCAAACTTACATTAGAACCTGAACAATTTATTCCAATCAACGAAGATGATTTTGAACTACTTGCCGAACTGCTTACAGAAGTAAGCGAAGATGAAGAAGAAGAGGAAGAAGAGGAAGAAGAGGAAGAATTCGAAGAGGAAGAGGTAGATTAATGGCGAACGAATACATTTTAGTCTGCGTGGCCTGGCCATATGCCAATGCAGACATTCACCAGGGAAATGTCACCGGCTCTTACCTGCCGGCCGATATTTATGCACGTTTTCACCGGCTTCAAGGCAACCATACATTAATGGTGTCCGGCTCTGACAGTCACGGCACACCGGTCACGGTAAGGGCAGAACAGGAAGGGAAGACGGTCCAGGAAGTTTTTGATTATTATCACAGCCGTTTTCTGGAACTGTTCCAAAAATTGGGGCTTACGTATGATCTATTTACTCATACTGATACCGAAAACCATTTCAAAGTATCACAAGACCTTTTCCTCTCTCTGCTAGAAAACAACTACCTGTACCGCAAAGTAACCAAACAAATGTATTCGCCTGCGTCGAATAAATTCTTACCCGACCGTTACGTGGAAGGGACTTGCCCCAACTGTGGCTACCAACGGGCACGAGGCGACCAATGTGACAACTGCAACACACTGTTTGAAAGCGCGGCAGAACTGCTTGAACCACACTCCAAGCTGGATAACAGCGCGCTGGAACTACGGGATACGGAACATTTTTTCATTGATTTACCAGCTATTGCCCGCGATGGGTTACAGGCGTGGCTGCATGAAGGCAAAGATCATTGGCGGCCGCAGGTTATCAAGTTTGCCCGCAAATTTGTTGATGATGGGTTGATTGGACGCGCCGTTACCCGTGATATGGACTGGGGGATTCCCGTCCCGGTGGAAGGGTATGAGAACAAGGTGCTTTACGTCTGGTTTGAAGCTGTTATTGGCTACCTTTCTGCAACGATTGAGTATGCTAAAAACAATGGCGATCCGGATTTGTGGCGGCGCTGGTGGCAAAACCCTCAGGCGCGAACGGTTTACTTTATTGGCAAGGATAACATTCCATTTCATGCTATTTTTTGGCCTGCTCAACTGTTGGGGGCCAAAGGGCTTTATTCGGGTGATCCCAATGCCCATTTGAATTTGCCGTATGATGTACCGGCCAATGAGTTTATGAATATGGAAGGCCGCAAAATTAGTGGCAGTATGAATTGGGGTGTATGGATGCTGGATGCGCTGGAACGGCATGATCCTGATCCGCTGCGTTATTATTTAACGGCCGTTATGCCTGAAACCCGCGACAGTGACTGGAGTTGGCAAGGGTATGTAGACCGTAACAATAACGAGCTGGTTGGCAACTGGGGCAATCTGGTGAACCGGGTGCTGAACATGACCAGGCGGTATTTCAAGGGGGTTGTGCCAGAACCGGGCGACCTGCGCGATGCGGACAAGGCATTGCTGTCTGCTATTGATGAAGGGTTTACGGCCGTTGCCAATCTATATGATAGCTGTCAATTCCGGGCTGCTGCCCAAGAAAACTTGCGCCTGTCCTCATTGGTAAACCAATACCTGGAAGAAATGGCGCCGTGGCAAACAGCCAAAACCGACATGGACGCCACAGCCAAAACGTTGTACACAGCCATTCAAGCCATCAACGGCCTGAAAATTTTGTTTGCGCCCATTTTGCCCCACACCTCCCAACAGCTCCACGAAATGTTAGGAGAAACTGGCACGTTGTTCGGGCAGCAAAAAGTAGAAACCTACCACGAGACAAACCGCAGCCATGTTGCCCTAACGTATGATGGGGATACGGCCGTTGGCAAATGGGAGCGCATGGAAATTCCGGCAGGGCGGCAGTTACCCAAGCCCATGCCCTTGTTCAAAAAGCTGGACAACAGTGTGGTAGAAGATGAACTTTCCCGACTGGGACGCCCTCAGGCATAAACAACCACAACAAACAACGTGGAGATTGGAGATTAGAGATTGTCATTCATACGAATCTCCAATCTCCCAATCTCCAATCTCCAATCTTCCCCTCACCCTTTTGCAAACAACGC
>CAZRIB010000351.1:0-4491 GCA_964600035.1 uncultured Ardenticatenaceae bacterium
CATCTGTGTCATAATAAAATGTGGGTTGGTTTATGCCTTGTGTATAATGATGAAGATGTAGGAACTAAAATTGTGCCAGAGTTTGGTTTATACACTGGTCTGAGGGGATGGTAAAGCATAATGGAATTGGAATTTAGAGAATATATTGCGCCGTTAAAGCGGTGGTGGTGGCTGATTGTGCTGACGACCTTGGTTGCGGCCGTTTCCAGTTACATTGCTACCCGCCAACAAGTACCTACTTATCGTTCCACAGCCACCTTGATGATTGGCAGCGCCATTGAAGACCCCAACCCATCTAACAATGATTTTTCTACCACCCGGCAGCTTGCCGGTACATATGCAGATTTGGCGAACAGGCAGTCGATTCGCAGGGCAACGGCCGAAGCGCTGGGGCTTTCACAATTACCCAAAGACATTGTGGTGCGCCAGTTCAACGACACCAACCTGATTGATATTGTTGTCACAGATGTAGACCCTGTTCGGGCACAAGCTGTTGCCGCTGAATTGGCTAACCAGCTTATCTCATTAACACCAGCGGCGGAAGAAACAGATGATGCTTTTGTAAATCAGCTTTTGCGTGAGTATGAAGCCCAAATTCAATCTCTTCGTGATCAGATAGAAGCCAAGCAGGCTGAGATTGGGGAGATGGTGAGTGCGCGAGAAATTGCCGATGCCCAATCGGAATTGGCACAAATGGAATCCAGTTTGCAGGATGTGTCTAATTTGTATGCCAATTTGCGCTCCAGTACCCAAAGCGGCGCAACCAATACGATTCGCATTGTGGAAGAGCCTTCTCCCGGCCAACCGGCCACGCCCGATTCGACGATTACGATATTAACGGCCGTTGGTATTGGTTTTGTGTTGGCGGCAACGGCCGCATACGTGCTGGAATATCTCGACGACACCGTCCGCACACCAGACAAAGTCACCCGGTTGACAGGGTTGCAAACTTTGGCCGGCATTGCCGAAATCCCAGATGAAAACAAGTTGATCACCATTACCCAGCCCCGCTCCCCCACTTCTGAGGCATTTCGAGTCATTCGCACTGCCATCCAATTTTCTGGTCATCAGGCCAACAACGAAAAAGGTGTGTTGCTCATTACCAGCGCCGTGCCTTCCGAAGGGAAATCGACTGTGGCAGGCAATTTGGCGGCGGTGATGGCGCAGGCCGGACACACTGTTTTGCTGATTGATACAGATTTGAGACGGCCGTCCCAGCACGACGTTTTCCGTTTGCCCAACCAGCGCGGCTTGACCACATTACTGCTGGCTTGTAAAGAAATGACAGATGATGAAGACCCGCTGCCTGTCATTGAAGATACAGTTCAGGCAACCCGTGTGGAAGGGCTGCAAGTGCTAACATCAGGCCCAATTCCGCCCAATCCGTCCGAGCTGTTAGGTTCGCGCACCATGCGCAAGCTGCTGGCAAAGCTGGCCGAGCAGTATGATTTTGTCATATTAGACAGCCCGCCAGTTTTATCTGTGACAGATGCCATTATTTTGAGCGCCCAGGCAACCAGCGGCTTGTTTGTGGTGAAGGCGGGCAAAAGTCGTAGAAGCCAGGTGGCAGAAGCTGTGGCGCGTTTGCGAGAAGTGGATGCGCCAATGGTGGGCGCTGTGCTGAATGCACTTTCGGCCAGAAGTGAAGGGTATCAATTATATTATTACTACAAAGACCCTTACTATGCGCTGGATGAGGGGGAGGCTTCTGCCGAAGCAGGTGGCGGTGTTAAGGAGAAGCTGCGCAAGCGTTTTTTGGGACGTGAACAAGCCGCTTAGGGGCAATGGCTAAAGTTGCAGCGGATTGAAATCACGCTGCTGTCAGGAAAAGTGCGTTCAAACGCACTATTTCTGGCATTTTGCAGCAGCACGTCTTTATGTTAACAAACTTTAGTTTGTTTCCCGTTTTAGCAGTTGTATTTCAACCAACTGCGCTTTTTTTAATCTTTAATCATCAAGGTTTGATTAGTTGCTGTAAGGCTGTTTGCAAATTGTCGTAAACGGGAAACGGCCTTAATCCCTCCGCCGCCGCCAATTCATTTTGCGCTTTTCCCCGTCCCGTCAACAACAACGCCGCCGTACCAACTCCGGCCGCCCGCCCCGCCTGTAAATCGGTCAACGCATCCCCAATCATGATGGAATTTGCCAGATCAACCGGATAAGCCGCAGCCGCTTGCTGTAACAAGCCGGGCTTGGGTTTGCGGCAGGCGCAATTTTCCTCTGGCGCATGGGGGCAAATGAAAGCCTGATCTATGCGCCCGCCGTGCGCCCTGACCACGTTGAGAATGCGGTTGTTGAGCGACACGGCCGTTTCCAGCGACACAATACCGCGCCCCACCATCGATTGATTTGTAACCACAAAAATAAAGATAGGCAGTGATGCGGCACACGCCAGCGCAGGCAGCGCGCCGGGCAAAAAAACCACATCATGCCAACTGCGCACATAATGGGCACGGTTTTCAATAATCACCCCATCTCTATCTAAAAACAGGGCTGGTTTGCTTGTTTTCATAGCGACATTGTAGGTCAAGAAAGTTATGGTTTTCCTAAAGTAAGCGTTCGTAAATAAGTTAGCGGTTTTCAGATTGGTTCAATCTGGCAGATTGAACCAATCTTGCCAAGTTAAAAACGAATGGTTACAAAGAGACTTTTCAGCCAGCCGCCGCAATGCACGCTTCCCCTTCATTGCGCGGGCTGTTGACATAAGTGTTGACCGGATAGGCGGCCATTTTTTCCGCAGGAAACGGCCGTAACAAATGCAGCCCAACCATCGGGTCAGGGTCAGGGTGCAGCCACGTCGCATAATCCTCCGGCTCCAAAATAACCGGCATCCGGTTGTGGATGGGGCGCATCAACGTGTTAGGCGACGTCGTAATAATGGTGCAGCTTTCCAGATAACTGCCATCACCCCCCTGCCAGATTTCCCATAAACCGGCCAGGCCAAGCGGCGACTTATCTGCCGCGTGGATAAAGACCGGCTGCTTGCCGTTTGCCGTCTTTTGCCATTCATAAAAGCCGCTGGCCGGAATAATGCAGCGCCGCCGTTTGAAGGCAGACCGGAAGGACGGCTTTTCGGCAACGGTTTCGGCACGGGCGTTGATCATTCGTGACCCAATTTGGGGGTCTTTAGACCAGGATGGCACAAGTCCCCACTGCATCACGGCTAATTCTCGTTTGCCTTCTTTGGAAAGGCGCACGGCAAGGACAGGCTGGGTAGGGGCAATGTTGTAGCGTGGTTCCAGGGGGTGGCTGGCAAGAACGGCCGTATCGGCAGCATTCAGGCCAAACGCCTCTGCAATTTTTTCTCCCGACTCAAACAAGGCAAAACGACCACACATAACATTCCTCCATTTTCCTGCGAAATTGACTGCTTCCTGCTATGATTCCTTCGACATTTA
Organism: uncultured Ardenticatenaceae bacterium; assembly: GCA_964600035.1. Taxonomy (GTDB): domain Bacteria; phylum Chloroflexota; class Anaerolineae; order Promineifilales; family Promineifilaceae; genus CAZRIB01. The sequence continues at coordinate 3,399 of CAZRIB010000351.1, forward strand.
TTTGAATACAATTGCAATGTAAAGCAGGAGGTGAAAAGATGCAAATTCAAAACCAAACGTTTTTAGTGACCGGTGGTAGCTCTGGTTTGGGCGGGGCAACGGTGAAACGGCTGGCTTCTTTGGGGGCAAATGTGGTCATTGCCGATGTGAATGAGGCTGTTGGGCAGGCTTTGGCGGCAGAGTTGGGTGACCGGGTTGTGTTTGCCCATACGGATGTGACCAGCGAAACGGCCGTACAGCAAGCAGTGGATACGGCCGTAACCACATTTGGCGGCCTGCACGGCGCAGTAAACTGTGCCGGCATCGCCATCGCAGCCAAAGTCATCGGACGAAACGGCATTCACTCACTCGACGCATTCAACAAAGTCATTCAAGTCAATCTGGCGGGCACATTCAACGTCATCCGGTTGGCTGCCGCCAAAATGAGCGAAAACACCCCAAATGAAGGCGGCGAGCGCGGCGTTATCATCAACACCGCTTCAGTAGCCGCTTTCGACGGCCAGATAGGGCAGGCCGCCTACTCTGCATCCAAAGGGGGCGTAGTTGGCATGACACTGCCCATCGCCAGAGAACTGGCCCGCTACGGCATCCGCGTTATGACCATTGCGCCCGGCATCTTCGACACACCTATGCTGGCCGGTTTGCCAGAACCTGCCCGCATTTCTTTGGGGCAGCAAGTGCCGTTTCCATCCCGGCTGGGCAACCCGGATGAGTACGCTTTCCTGGCGCAGCACATTATCGAAAACCCCATGCTCAATGGTGAGGTCATACGGTTGGATGGCGCAATTCGGATGGCTCCCAAATAAGCGTCTTGTTAATTATGCTGTCTGACACTTGTGCAGATGATGTGTTACAAATTAAAAGAGGTCACAGCATACCTGTGGCCTCTTTTTTGGCTGCTATGTTCGCTTCAAGGAGAAGTTTGAATGCAGCGAACTGACTATAAACGACGATGGCCGATCTGGCAAATGATGAAAAAGTGATAGGTGGCAGGTGGCAAACGCGGCTTCGTAATTCATAATTCATAATTTGTAATTCTCAAAGGAGACGACATGAGCAGCGCGCTCAACACCATGAATGAAAATGGAGCAGG
>CAZRIB010000352.1:0-4487 GCA_964600035.1 uncultured Ardenticatenaceae bacterium
GTGGCAGGAGTTGCTTCATATTTCATAATTCATAATTCATAATTTTCGAAGGAGTCCATGATTGTAGATGGAAGATTTCCCTGTCACCCTGTCACCTTCTTTAGCGGCTCCAATTCCGGGCCAGAAGGCGTATCTTTTACCAGCCACCCTTTGGCATGAATTTGGTCACGCAAAGCGTCGGACTTTGCCCATTGCTTTTGCTGTCGGGCTTGTGTCCGTTCCTTCACCAATGCCAAAATTTCATCGGGCGGGGTGATGGGTTTGGTCGCCATTTCTTGTTGTGTGGCGTGGGCGGCGAGGGCTTGTTCCCAAATTTCTGGCGGGATGCCTTCGCTGGGTTTGGGAACACGCCATTGACCCAGTTCATTGGGGTGGAAAGTATCGCCGCTTTGGTAGACAGTTCGATTTCCTTGCCGGTGGATGACAACACGGCCGTTTCCCATCACCTGGCATTGGGCATGGGCTTTGTCAATCACCAGTGCCGTGTGTTCATCCAACCCAACAACCGTTTGCCCGGCGGGCAGCATTGCCATTAACTGTGAAAAGCGTGCCTTGCCCAAATAACAGCGGCTGGTATCCAATTCTTCGCCGCCATCTGTGTTATTCCAATGGGGCACAACAACCAGCGGCAGGCCAAAAATGCCAAAAAAATTGACCCCTTCCTGCCAATGCAGATCCATGCCCACTTTGTAAATTTCATAAACAGGCATGGTGTAGGCACTAAAAGCCAATGTGGCAGAACTGGCCAGCATGAGGGCGGCCCCCAGCCGGTGACGGGCGGCAATCATGTGCAGGGCAAGTGAATCTTTTAACTGGCGGGCGGCATAGGTAGGGCTGCCCGGCCCAAGAAAGAGCCAATTTGCTTGAAAGATGGGTTTCAAAATATCGGGATTGTTGGGGCTGTGGGGCGTGCCTTTTTTGCGGGCCGGAATGATGTGGATGGTTGGCTGGTAATTTTGCAGCCGTACTGCCAAAAAATCGCCAACACGCCCGGCTACTTGTGGGGAGTTGGGTTCAAAACCGGCAGGTGTTTCCAGAATGGCGATGTTTGGCGGGGATTTGAGAGATTTTGCAACGTGTTCGTGGGCTTTACCGCTGGATGCGGCCGTTTCGCCTGAACCAAATAAGACAACTAACCCCGGTTCTCCTGTGAGCATTTTTCCTCCGTAAATTAAAGAATAAAGATTGATGATTAATGCGGAAAGATTAAAGGTGTGGGCGCTGTGGGCGCTGTGGGCTGTGGGCGCTGTGGGTTGTGGGCTAAGCAATCAGCTTGTCAGCTTTTCAGCAGTGTTTAATGTCTGCCACCTGTCCCTTTGGGTTACATCTTAGCAACTTTTTGGGAAATTGGGGCGATAAGCTCATGGAGGGTTCAAATTGGGTAGGTTTGTATTTATCAAAATTTGTCGTTTCTAAATGAAAAATGAGTAACATTTGATTTATGTGCAATAGTTGTGCAAAATATGTATATAACTTGTGCGCAACAACTTTCATTTCAGCATACCGGTAAAGTGACGACTTTACACAACGGCATCGAGACCACATTAACCAATTCATTTACTTAGGGAGATTGTTACAGATGAAACGACACATTTTATTGTTTGTGGGAACAGCATTCTTGTTCGTGGCGGGATTAACTTTTGCACGTTCTGCACCAGTGTATGCGGCAGGCGTTGAAGCCAATATTATGGATATAGCAGCAGCCGATGACCGATTTGATACGTTGGAAGCGGCTATTAAGGCGGCTAACCTGGCCGATACACTGGCTTCTGCAGATAACACATTTACTGTGTTTGCGCCGACAGATGATGCTTTTGCCAAGCTGCCGGCCGAATTGATTGATGCATTACTGGCTGATCCTTCGGGTGCGCTAACGGATATTCTGCTATACCACGTTGTGCCGGGTGAGTTGAACAGCACGGCCGTTATCAATTCCAACTCGCTAACCACTGTACTGGGGCAGTCTCTGGATGTATCTATAAGTGGTGGAAATGCTTACGTTGACAACAGCCAGATTATTATTACTGACATTCCGGCCAAGAATGGCATCATCCATGTCATTGATACAGTTCTGGTACCAGCAACAGACCTGCCAGACACGTCTTCTGGTGAAGAAGTTTCTGCGGAAGATTTGCCAACCATTGCCGAGATTGCTGTGAGCAATGGTAACTTTGACACATTGGTTGCGGCTCTGAGTGCGGCTGATCTGGTTGATGTCTTTACCCAGCCAGGCAACTACACCGTTTTCGCACCAACCGATGACGCTTTTGCCGCTATTCCGGCTGAAACGTTGAACGCGCTGTTAGCTGACCCGCAAGGTGAGTTAACCAACATTCTTCTTTTTCATGTGGTAGGCGACACGCTTATGCGTGACCAAATTGCGACAGATGATTACATTCCAACGCTAAACGGCCGTCCTCTGGTGGTACATCGTGATGGCAGCAACATTATCGATGTGAGTGGAGCCAAATTAGTAATTACGGACATTCAGGCTTCTAATGGTGTCATTCACGTGATTGACACGGTACTGATTCCGTAAATCACACAAATTTCCTCCTTCCTCTCTTGAGCAGCCCCATGACCAATGTTGTGGGGCTGTTTTTTTTGTTTGACAGGGGATTGGAGCTTGGTGATGAAACCCGTACAATACGTTTTATGGATAATTTTGTGTTTCGTGTTGGCAGTCTGGTTTTGTACAAGCAGGAACCGGCCCGTGTCACGGCCGTTTCGGATAAAAAAATCGCCATTGAATGGAACGGCCGTACCGTCAGCGTTCGGCCAAAAGACGTGGTGCTGCTGCACCCCGGCCCATTAAACACATTGCCGCCGCCAGCACCACAAGATGGAGACATTCACACAGCCTGGGAATTAATGGCTGGTGAAGTCACAACCATAGAAGAACTGGCTGAACTGGCTTATGGCGACTTTACACCGGCGGCAGCGTGGGCACTCTGGCAGCAGGTAGCCGATGGGGTGTACTTTTCTGGTGAGCCGTCTGCGGTGCAGGTACACGACGCGGAGCAGGTAGCCGCCATTCAGGCGGAACGAGCCGCCAAAGAAGCCGAAGCGGCGGCGTGGGATGCCTTTTTGGTGCGACTATCTGCCGGGCAGTTGGCGGCGGATGACGGCCGTTTCTTGCAAGATGTCGTCAATTTAGCCCTGGGGCAGCAGTCCCAAAGCAAGGTGCTGAAGGCCTTGCGCCAAAAAGAAACACCGGAACAAGCCCACGCCCTGCTGCTGGCCTGCGGCTATTGGGACGAAACAGTCAACCCTTACCCGGCACGCTCTGGCCTGCCCACCAGTGATCCCCAAATTGAACTGCCGCCTTTGCCAGAAGAACCGCGCCGTGATTTGACCCATCTGACTGCCTTGGCAATTGATGATGCGGGCAGTGAAGACCCGGACGATGCCGTTAGCTGGGAAAACGGCCGTTTATGGGTACACATTGCCGACGTGGCCGCCCTTATTCCCCCAGACAGCGCCGCAGATGTGGAAGCCCGTGCCAGAGGGGCTAATTTGTATTTACCGGAAGGAACAGTACACATGCTGCCGCCGCAGGCCACCCAATTGCTGGCATTGGGGCTGGCAGACGTTTCGCCTGCGCTTTCATTTGGCATGGATGTGGATGCACAGGGACAGGTGACGAATTTGGAAATTGTGCCAAGCTGGGTGAAGGTGACGCGGCTGAGTTATGACGAAGCGGAAACCCGTCTGGCGGAAGAGCCTTTTGCGTCGCTGCTGGCGCTGGCTGAAAAGGCAAAGGCGCGCCGGTTGGCCGCCGGGTCTGTGGAGATTGATTTGCCAGAGGTGCGGGTGCGGTTAAATGAGGCCGGTGAAGTGGAAATACGGCCGTTACCCCCACTACAAGCACGCACCCTTGTGCGGGAAGCCATGCTCATGGCAGGAGAAGCCGTTGGCCGCTATGCCTTACAGCACAACATCCCCATCCCCTTTACGGTGCAAGATCCGCCCTTTACCGAACCCGGAGAAGCACATACCCTGTCTGAACATTTCGCCCTGCGGCGCAGCATGCAGCCCAGCCAGCAAAGCAGCCAGCCCGGAGCACATGCCGGTTTAGGGTTAGGCATTTATGTGCAGGCAACCAGCCCCTTGCGCCGTTATCTCGACATGGTGACACACCAGCAGTTACGGGCTTTTTTGCGCGGTGATCCATTATTGGACAGCCAGGAAGTGATGGCTCGTGTGGGGGCAGCGGATGCCGTGTCTGGTGATGTACGCTGGGCTGAGCGCCAATCTGTGAAACATTGGACATTGGTGCATTTGCAGCGCCATCCAGCGTGGCAGGGGGAAGGCGTGGTTGTCGATAGTCGGGGCAAACGGGCATTGGTGCTTATTCCATCTCTGGCGTGGGACAGCTGGGTGCATTTACCCAAACCGCCCACGCTGGATCAGGTTGTGGTGGTGGGGAATCCGCAGGTAGATTTACCGAATCTGGATGTGGCTTTTACCCCAGAATTGGCGGCAGA
>CAZRIB010000353.1:0-4480 GCA_964600035.1 uncultured Ardenticatenaceae bacterium
GGTTATGGGGGTAATGTGTTGAGTTGACGGGCAACGGCCGTACACCGGCTTTGTATGTATTCGTGCGGATCATCTTCAATTTGTGCCACCCAGTTAATAAAGTTGACGGTGCGTGCCAACATCAGCCAATCCACGTGCCGGGGGTCTGTTACCGGCCAGGGGCGCACCTGACTGTAGCCTGTTTGAAAAGCATGGCAAAGTGACGGGTAATCTGGACGGGAACGGCCGTAAAACAGCGTAATCGCCACATCATGAATGGGAAACCCCAGCAATAAATCCTCAAAGTCAATGAAATAAAGGTCGCCTTTGTACACGTGGACATTCCATACATGCAAATCACCATGCAGCAAGATGGGCGGTGTGTCGGTTTGGTAGAGTGCGGACAAGAAGGGGTTTAGGCGAGAAACGGCCGTATCCAGCACCTGCACCTGTTCTGGCGTAAACAAGTGACGAAATGCCTCATCCGCATAAACTGGCCTTTCGCCGGGGTAATAAAATACCTGTGTCCATTTTTTGGGCTGAATGTGGGCGGGCAGTGTCATGCTTTCTGCCTGTTGATGCATCAAGGCCATCCCCCTGCCCAATTTTTCATAATTGGCAGGTGTCCAGTCATCGGCCAAATGCCTGCCGGGAACCCATTCATACACAGCCAGCCGTTGTTCACCGGGTATGCCCGGAAACGTCATGCAGGTGAGGAAACGGCCGTCCCGTCTGGGCACAGGTGTAATGACATGCAAGCCGGGCACACGCCCCAAAGCCGGCAGCCAAAACATCTCTGCTTCGTTTTCTGCCAAAGAGCTGTCTTGAGAATAAATGCGGGCGGCAAATTTACGGCCGTCGGCAGTATCGACCCGAAAATGCACATTGGTATGCTCAGTTAAAAAACGAACCTGACGCACAGGCAAATCGTACGCTTCCAACGCAGCCAAAACCAGTTTACGCAGCCGGTTTCGTTGTCCCCTTTTGGTTAACAGTTCAAACGGTTTCAATCAACGCCTCTATACGGTCAATCGACCATTTTCGTGAAATTCGTGTCGAAATCCTTTCTGGTTTATCCAGGTTAGGACTGACGAATACTTGATTCTCTGGTATATACTCCGTAAAGTATGTTTTAGGCAAACCGCAGAAAGTTTTAGGCTTATCACTAAATATAGTGTGCTTGACAGATGTGGCAGGTTGCAGGTTTGCAGGGTAGCAAGCACTTGCCACATGCAACCTGTCACTTGCCACAAGTTATAGATGCCATGAATGCTCCTTTAATTACAGCCCACCTCTTCGGTTCTCTTTGTCTTTATCAACACAACCAGGAAATTGCACTGCCAGAAACCCACAATGCTCGCCTGCTGCTGGCTTATTTTTTGCTGCACCCCACCCAAACCTTCCCCCGGTCTGTTTTGGCCGGTCTGTTTTGGCCGGAGGAGGAGGAAGCCCGCGCCCGCCGTAAACTGACGCAGGCAATTTGGCGTATTCAACAGGTGCTGCCTGATTTTTTACATAGAACGAAAACGGCCGTTTCCGTTTCCCCCGACATTCAGCTTCAGGTCGATGTCCACGATTTCCAGACCCTCGTTCAGCCCCACTTAAACCGCAAACCACTGCACGGCAACAATCATGCTCAGGCCATCGCCCAACTGCAACAAGCCCTCTCGCTGGTTCGCGGCGAACTGTTGGAAGGCTATTACGCTGACTGGGTGCTGCTGCTGCGTGAACGTCTGCGCGAAAAACAAATTCAGGCACTGGAAAAGCTTATTAACCTGGAAAAATTTGCCGGTCAATACGAACAGGCACTGGAACATGCCCTACACCTGGCACAAATGGACCCAATCCGGGAAACGGTTCACCAGGAAGTGATGCGGCTCTACATGGCCCTGGGACGGCACGAAGCCGCTTTGCAGCAGTTTGATACCTGCTGCCACATTTTGGAAAATGAGTTAGGCATCTCCCCCACAAAAGAGACAAAAATGCTGGCTTTTTCCGCCGCAAGCAAGGCTGGCGTACAATCCAGCACTTTTATCCCGGATGGCACGCCTGTCAAAAGTGCGTTAGCTCTGGATACGTCTGGCCTTTTGCCGCTGATTGGCCGTTCTGCCGAAAAAAACCTGCTGATGGACAGAGCCGTGGCTGTTTTTGAGTCGTTGGGCGGTGTGGGGTATGTCATTGGCCCGGCGGGCATTGGCAAGAGCAGGCTGCTGCGGGAAGTGGCTGAAAATGCTGAGTGGCGCGGGGTTCAGGTGAGTTGGGGATACACGCAGAATCTGGCCGGGGAACGGCCGTATAGTGCCATCATCCAGGCAGTCAGCACACTGCTGTCCCCCTTGCGCATTCATCAGTTACATGCCATCTTGCCAGAGCTTTGGTTAACGGCCGCTGCCCCCCTGCTGCCCCAAATTACCCAAACCCTGCCAGACCTTCAGCCGCCCCCGCCCCTGCCGCCAGACCAGCAAAGCGTGCGCCAGCAAGAAGCCCTCGCCCGGCTGCTCATCGCCCTCAGCCAAATCAGCCCACTGCTCATCATTCTGGAAAATCTGCACTGGGCTGACAAACACACCATTGATGCCCTGGCCTACATTGCCCGCCGCCTGAAAGACAGCCAACTGCTCATCCTTTGTTCCTTCAGGCGAGAAGAAGCACAGGCCAACCCAGACATTTGGCAAGGGCTGGAAGAGATAGAACGCTCCGGTCTACGCTGCCGGCTAGAATTGTCGCCCTTGCGTCTGAAAGAAGTGAGTGACTTTATTAAAGAAGGGCTGGGGCTGACAGAAGACGCGCCCCGATTTGCCCGCCGCCTTTATCAGCAGTGCGGCGGCAACCCGTTCCACATTCTGGAATCGATTCGCAGCTTGCATGAAAATGGCCTGCTTTATCAAGATGAGGCTCGGGTGTGGCATACGCCCTTTGATGAAAGCACGGAAGATTATGCTGAACTGCCGATTCCCCAGGCCAGTGAGGAGGTGGTGCGCCGCCGTCTCTCTTTGCTGCCGCCAGATGCCTGCCAGACTTTGCTAACTGCGGCGTTGATTGGTCAGCAGGTGCCGTTTAAGGTGTTGGAAACGGCCGTTCCCCTGACCACCACCGCCCTCTTCTCTGCCCTCAACTTGCTCGTCCAGCGCCACTTTTTGCAAGAAACCCCGGACGGCTACCAATTCAGCCACGACCTTATCCAGCACACCCTTTTGGCACAGGCCACAAGAGAAGAGACACAGCCGCTGCACGGCCGTATTGCCCAGGCACTGGAAACCCACCAACCCGACCAACCCGAACCCCTTGCCCACCATTACCGGCTGGCCGGCAGCACAGAAAAAGCCATCCACTACGGCCTGCTTGCCATACAGACCGCCAAAGACACTTACGCCACCGAAACCGCCCTGCACCTTATCAACCAGACATTGGCACTCAATCCACCGGCCGATGCCCATTACCAGCTTTTGGCCCACCGGGCAGAAATCCACAGCATACTGGGCAATCCACAGGCAGCGCAGCAAGATTTGCAGCAAATGGCGCAGCTCGCCACCACACCCGCCCAACAAATCGAAACAGCCCTCAAACAGGCACACTGGTTTCAGGAACAAAGCCAGTTTGAAACCGCCATACAACACGCCCAACAAGCAAAAGAAATCGCCTTGTCCCATCATAATTACCCTGCCCTGGTAAAAGCAGAATTAGCCCTAAGCGACGCTATCTACTCGCAAACGGGAGATATTCAAAAAGCCAGCATCCATTTGCAAAACGCACACAACTACATTGATAAAGTAGATGCCCAAACAGCAACAGATGTTTATCTGCTTCAGGCGCGCCTGCTCAGAGGAAGCAGCAGTTATCAGGAAGCCATTGTCATCTTCCAAAAAGTGCTGGCAAAAAGCAGCCAGCAAAACCAGCTTGCCACTGAGGAGTATGTCCACTGGCAGTTGGGCACGATTTATATGGAAATGGGCAAAGCGCAGGAGGCAAACACGCATTTTGAGCAGGCATTGAAGCTTGCCCAAAAAATGGGGTATCGCTACCGCGAGGCGGCGATTTATGTCAACTGGGGCAATGCATTGTGGATGCAAGGCCAACTAGCCAAAACATTAGACCATTACGACAAGGCGATTCGCATTTTCAGGGAGATGGGACACCGTCGGGGAGAGGCGCAGTTGTTGGCAAATCTGGCTTCGATGCGCTGCGGACTGCTTGGGGAGTATGACACGGCATTGACGGAAGTGCAGCAGGCGATGGCGTATTACAAGGAAATTCAGGATGAAATTGGTATTGGTCAGGCGCTTTCCATTTTCGGCCAAATTGCGCTGAGTCAAGGGCGGTGGGATGAGGCACGGCGCAATCTTGAGGAAAGTGTGTCTGTTTTGGAAAGGGTTGGCGAGAAGTTTCTTTTGTCACAGGTTTATCGCTCGCTGGCTGAATTGGCTGCTGCTGAAAACAAGCCGGAGCGGGGCTGGGAGCCGCTGGCAAAGGCGGAGGCGCTGTGCCGGGAAACGGGAATGGC
>CAZRIB010000354.1:0-4473 GCA_964600035.1 uncultured Ardenticatenaceae bacterium
CGGATACCGGTTTCACCCATCTTTCCGGTCTGCCCACCAATCCGTTAAATCCTGAATCCCCTGTTTGTTTAGTTTATGTCCGGTGTCGTATTCATGTGCTTCCAGATCGGCGCCTGCCATGCGCAGGGTTTGGACACACGCCAGTGCCACTTCATAAGGAATGAGCGGATCTTTTTTGCCAACAGCCATAAAAACCGGTAAATCATGCAGGCCAGCCGCCAAATTTAATTGGGTTGTGTTGATGGGCATAAAGCCTACCAGACTGGCAATGCCTTGCACCATTCCTGGATAGGAAACGGCCGTTGCAAAACTCGCCGCCGCCCCCTGACTAAACCCCATCAAATAAATGCGTGCCGGGTCGGCCTGGTACAAATCCGGCAAGGCTTCCACAAACCGGCTTATCACTTCTGCGGCTTTCCCAAAGTCAGCGAGCGCTGGCCACTGCCCTTCTTTTTGTAAAATCCAGGAAAACCCATCGCCATCAGCCAGATGCGCCCGCGGCGAGACAACCAGCCAATTTTTGGGCAAGGTACGGCCGAATACCCACATCACATCTTCGCTGCCGTAACGGCCGTGCAGCATCACCACAGTGGGAAAAGGGCCATTTCCTGCCGGACGCAGCACCCGGTGGGGCAGGCCAGCTTGCAAAAACATCTCTCCAGAATCGACAAGAAGGGGCTTGGTTTCCATGAATGTGTCCTTTCAAAAAAAAGGAGGTGGAGAACTAACGGGCGCTAGTTCAACCACCTCTGGGGGGGGAGCCATTGGTAGTATAGCAACTTCATCCCGACGCGTCAATTAAGAAATGTATCGTGATTTATGTCACAAACAAATGCCCCTTGACGGCCGTAAACAATCGGTGTAATATATCTGCATCCCACCCCCTATCGGGGGGGGTAAGGTGAAATAATGGACGAGACAACCAAGAAAAACATCTCAAACCGTTTGGCAAGTGCTGCCGGACACATCAAAGGTATTGAAAGAATGGTGGCAGAAGATGTTTACTGCATCGATGTCATCAAACAAATACAGGCCGTTCAGGCAGCCTTGTCCAAAGTAAGTGCAATGATGTTGGACAACCATCTGCGCACTTGTGTTACCACTGCCATTAAAGGAGACGATCCGGATGAGCGCGAGCAAATGCTTCGCGAAGTGGTCAGTGTATTTACCGTTACAGATAAAATCTGACAGCACAGCCAAAATCATAGGCAAACCGCAAGGCAGTACTCAAAAGTATGAATCATCAAACATTATTTTAAGGAGAATTTTCTGATGGAAACCAAAACATTTGTTGTTCCAAATATTAGCTGCCACCACTGCACCCACACCATTAAAACCGAATTAGGCGATTTGGCAGGTGTTACTCAGGTGGATGCAGAAGTGGACACCAAAAAAGTGACCGTATCCTGGCAAGAGCCGGCAACCTGGGACAAAATCCGTTCCTTGCTGCAAGAAATCAATTACCCGCCAGAAGGTCTTATTCAAGTAGGTTAAGCATTAGAGTTGTTCCTAAATAGTTGAAATTGATTTTAGGGACGCAGATTAACACGGATGACACAGATTTATAGATATTTTCATCCGTGTTTTCCGTGTTAATCCGTGTCCAATTTATTCAGGAACAAATCTATTAATCATAATGCGTGATGCGTGCCTGTGGTCACGCATGGCGCATTATTTTTTTGGAGGACCGAGTATGTCCGAACAGAAACAAATTACATTACCCGTATTAGGGATGACCTGTGCCAATTGTGTTGCGGCCGTGGAACGTAATTCCAAGAAAGTAGAGGGTGTAACAGATGCGCAGGTAAATTTTGCCAGCGAAAAGGTAACATTTACCTTTGACCCATCGGTGATAAGTGCTAAAGAGGCCACAGAGCAGGTGATTGCACGTGTTAAGCGGGCTGGATACGAGATTCCCACATCAACGGTGGAACTGCCGCTGTTGGGGATGACCTGTGCCAATTGTGCGGCCAATATTGAACGGGCACTGAATAAGGTAGATGGTGTCCTAAATGCCACCGTGAATTATGCCAATGAAAAAGCCACTGTTGAGTTTGCAACAGGCGTGGTAGGGCGTGCTGAATTGGTCGCTGCCGTGCGGAAGGCTGGCTACGATGTTGTAGAGGGTGACGACGATGAGGCTTTAGAAGATGCCGAAGCCGCCGCCCGTGAAGCAGAAATTCGCCATCAATGGAAGCGGCTAATCATAGGTATCATTTTCTCCTTGCCTCTGTTTTTGTTTAGCATGAGCCGTGATTTTGGGCTTGTGGGACACTGGGCGCATGCTGTTTGGGTGAATTGGCTCTTTTTGGCTTTGGCAACTCCGGTTCAGTTTTATGTGGGCTGGGATTATTATGTAGGCGGTTATAAGAGCTTGCGCAATGGCAGTGCCAATATGGATGTTTTGGTCGCCATGGGTTCTTCGGTGGCTTATTTTTACAGTGTGGCGGTCTTGTTGGCGCAGACGTTCTGGCAAAGTGACGCACTGGGTGATCATGTCTATTTTGAAACGTCGGCCGTCATTATTACCTTGATTGTGTTGGGTAAGCTGCTGGAAGCGCGTGCCAAGGGGCGGACGAGTGAGGCCATTAAGAAGTTGATGGGGCTTCAGGCAAAAACAGCTCGCGTTGTGCGCAATGGGCAGGAGATGGATGTGCCGATTGCGGAAGTTGTGCGGGGTGATGTGGTGGTGGTTCGTCCCGGCGAAAAGATTCCGGTGGATGGTGTGGTTGTTGACGGCCGTTCCTCTGTTGATGAGTCCATGCTAACGGGCGAATCGCTGCCGGTAGAAAAGAATGTCGGTGATGAAGTTATTGGTGCGACCATTAACAAGCAGGGGCTGTTGAAATTTGAGGCCACAAAAGTCGGCAAAGAGACCGCGCTGGCTCAAATTATCAAGCTGGTCGAACAGGCACAAGGCAGCAAAGCGCCCATTCAACGGGTGGTTGATCAGGTGGCTGCTTATTTTGTGCCTTTTGTGATTGGTATGGCACTGTTGACTTTTGTTATCTGGCTGGTAAGTGGCGCTGGATTTGTGCCGGCGTTAATCCGGTTAACGGCCGTACTCGTTATTGCCTGCCCGTGTGCCATGGGGTTAGCAACACCCACCTCCATCATGGTGGGCATGGGTAAAGGAGCCGAAAAAGGTATCCTCTTCAAATCATCGGCAGCGCTGGAGCATGTCCACAAGCTCAATGCCATTGTGCTGGATAAAACAGGCACAATTACAAAAGGCGAGCCGTCTGTAACAGATATTGTCGTCAACCAGACTTTGGCGTTACACCGTGAGCCGTTGGCTGTTAACGGCCACTCTGCGGATAAAGGGCTGCCGCAGGCGGATAATGAACCAAATTATTGGCTGCAGCTGGCGGCCAGCGCAGAGCGCGGTTCGGAGCATCCTCTGGGTGAGGCCATTGTACAGGCCGCGCAAGAACGCGGGCTGCCTTTGAGCGAACCGGCTTCTTTTGAAGGGATTGCTGGGCATGGAATCGCGGCTGTGGTAGACGGCCGTCGCGTGCTGCTGGGTAATTTGCGGCTTATGCAAAAGGAAGGCATCGCGGTAAATACCCTGACAGCGCAAGCCGAGCAGTTACAAAAAGAAGCCAAAACAGTGATGTGGCTGGCAGTAGACGGTCAGGCAGCGGCGCTTATTGGCGTGGCAGATACCATCAAAGAAGGGTCAAAAGAAGCTGTGGCAAAAATGCGCGAGCTTGGTCTGACTGTTGTGATGATGACCGGCGACAATGAGGCAACGGCCGCTGCCATTGCTGAGGAAGTTGGCATAGACCGCGTTTTTGCTGAAGTTTTGCCCGGCGACAAAGCCAATTACGTGAAGCAGCTGCAAGAAGAAGGGTATGTGGTGGGCATGGTTGGCGATGGCATTAACGATGCTCCCGCCCTGGCGCAGGCTGATGTGGGTTTTGCGATTGGTACAGGCACAGATGTGGCGATGGAAACGGCCGATGTCACGTTAATGCGCGGCGATTTACGCAGTGTGCCCCAGGCTATCAAATTATCCAAGGCCACCATGCGTAACATTAAGGAAAACCTGGTGTGGGCTTTTGGCTACAACACCGTGTTGATTCCTGTGGCGGCCGGTATTTTGGCCCCATTTGCCTGGGCGCCGGCCTTCTTGAAGCAGCTTCATCCCATTTTGGCGGCTGGGGCAATGGCGTTTTCCAGCATTAGCGTTGTCTCAAATGCGCTGCGTTTGCGTCGTTTGCGTCTGTAATTGACGGTAGAATAATGGGGTAGACAAAGGAGCTTGATATGAAAGAAACAAAAGAACGGTATGGTTTTGATGTGACACTGGCGGTTCCGTTTGAAACGGCCGTTGAGCAAGTAACGGCCGCCCTGAAAGCAGAAGGGTTTGGCGTATTGACCGAAATCGACGTAAAAGCAACCATGAAAAAGAAGCTGGACGTTGATTTTCGCAAATACGTCATTCTGGGTGCGTGCAATCCGCCGCTGGCC
>CAZRIB010000355.1:0-4450 GCA_964600035.1 uncultured Ardenticatenaceae bacterium
TCGGCCGTTTTTCATTTGGCATTTTGGCGCTCCTTTGAAAGATCAAAAATTGACTGCTCCGAAAAAAGCCACGAATTACACGAATTTTTTCTCTGGTGTTTCTTTGCGCTCTTTGCGTGCTTTGCGGTTTTTTCGATAGACTCAAAAATTCATCATCAATAGTTGATGGTTAAAGCCGTTTTGAAAGAGGAATGATACTTGTATTTACCGGGGTATGCCACCGCCGGGAACCAATTTTCCCAAAAATTCGTTCCATCAATGACGGAGCAGCCAGACCTTGCTGCGACTAAACACAATTTTTATTGGAGGTGCAGACATGAAGAAGATGTATTGGCTTTTAATTTTGACGCTTTTACTGGGTGTAACGGCCGTTTCCCACGCCCAGGACATCGTCCCGGAGCCGCCCATCATTCCCCAGGACGTAACCATCGAATACCAGCGAGTCAATGTAACCATTGCCGACCAGGTAGCCACCACCCACATTGAACAGCTATTTGTCAACAACAACGACTGGATGCTGGAAGGTGAATATTTCTTCCCCCTGCCAGAAGGTGCGGCCGTTTCCCAGCTTACCATGTGGGTAGACGGCCAGCCCATTGAAGCCAAAATCCTGGAACGAGACGAAGCCCAGCAAATCTACGACAACATCGTCCGCCAGCTTCGTGACCCTGCTTTATTAAAGTATGTGGGCACACAAGCCATTCAAGCCAACGTGTTCCCCATTCCACCCAACGACGAACGCCTGATTGAAATTGAATACACCCAGGTGCTGCCCGCAGAAAATGGCCTCATCCACTATGTCTACCCGCAGTCCACCACACTTTACACCAACATGCCCTTAAACAATCAAAGCATTCGGGTGGAAGTGCAGTCTAATGAGGCCATTCGCGCCATTTATTCTCCCAGCCACAACGTTGCCATTAACCGCGACGGCGATTTTCGGGCTGTGGTAGGTTTTGAAGACAGCAATGTGCTGGCTGACAATGACTTTGAGCTGTATTACACCGTCTCCCCGGAGGAAATTGGCCTGAATTTGCTCAGTTACAAGGAGCCGGGCGAGGATGGCTTTTTCTTGCTGCTGGTTGCGCCCAGTGTGGAAACAAATGAAATTGCCGCCAAAGATGTCATTTTGGTGCTGGACACATCTGGCAGTATGGAGGGGGAAAAGCTGGCACAGGCCAGGGAAGCGGCCGTTTCCATTCTGGACAATTTGAATCCAGATGACCGCTTTAATGTCATTAGCTTTAGCACCGGCACACGCAGTTACGAAAACGGGCTGGTATCGGCCAACAAAGCGGCTGATGCCCAAACTTTTGTCAACCGGCTGGAGGCAGTTGGCGGCACAAACATCAGTCAGGCCTTGCTGGAAGCCGTCGCCCAGGCAGACAGCAGCCGTCCCACGACGATTATCTTTTTGACAGATGGGCTGGCTACCGAAGGCATTACCGATACGCCGCTGCTGCTGAACACTTTGGAGCAGGCTGCCCCTTCGAATGTGCGCATTTTTGCCTTTGGCGTTGGGGACGATGTGGATACAAGCCTGCTGGATCAGTTGGCGCAAAATCACCGGGGCACTACGACGTATGTACGGCCGTTTCAAGCCATCGATGAAGTCGTTTCTGCTTTTTACGCCAAAGTGAGCGCCCCTGTCCTCACAGACATTCACCTCGATTTTGACGGTATCCGGGTGGAGCAGCTTTACCCACAAACCCTGCCAGACTTGTTTGCCGGTTCACAATTGGTACTGGTTGGCCGCTACCGCGATGGCGGCCCGGCAGATATTACCCTGAGCGGCACGGTAAACGGCCGTACCCAAACCACCACATACCGCGACAACTTCTTCCGCAGTAACGGCGGCGACAACTTCATTCCCCGGCTGTGGGCAACCCGCGCCATCGGTCACCTGCTCACAGAAATCCGGCTAAACGGCGAAAACCCGGAACTGGTGCAAAGTGTGGTGAACCTCTCCATTCGTTACGGCATCATCACCCCTTACACCAGCTACCTCATCGAGGAAAATGACATTTTCAGCCAGACAGGCCGCGACATCATCATTGAAGAAGAGATGGAAGAACTGTCCGCCGAAGAAGATGCGGTTAGCGGTGCAGAAGCTGTTGAAGAGGCGGCAGCCTCGGCAGATTTGGCCGAAGCAGAAGCCCCAATGGCTGCCCCAATGCCCATGGCAACGGCCGTACCCGGAGACGGCAGCCCAGCCAATGGCGCACCGGCCACCCAGCCCATTCAATTTGTCGGCAGCAAAACGTTTGTCCTGCGCAATGGTGTGTGGATGGATACCGCCTTTGATGCGGACACGATGACCCCGCAGATGGTTACGTTTGCGTCTGACGGGTACTTTGACCTGGTAACGGCCGTGCCTGAATTGGGTCAATACTTTGCCTTGGGCGAACAAGTCCTTGTGGTCATGGGTGACCAGGTTTACCAGACAACAACGGAACCCGGCAGCGACGAGATTACCCTGCCGGAAACTACTGCCACCGAGCCACAGCCAGACACGCCGACACCTGCTCCGGAAACGGCCGTAACCACCAACGAACCCACAGACGAACCACCGGCAGACAACACACCGACCACTGCCACAAACACAGGCGCTGCCCTTTGCGCATCCGCCCTCATCCTGCCCATGCTGCTGGCAGGGGGCTGGGCTGTAACAAAAAAGTCAGGCCAACAAAAAGCCTGACTCACAACAGCCAAAATATAAAAATCAGATAAGTGAGCGGCAAGTTCGCATGGCAAGCACCATGACCTTGTCGCCCGCTTTATTCTTTAATCATCAATCTTTTCTTTTGCGGCAGGCAGTGTAAACCCAAACTCACTGCCTTCACCGACAGTACTCGTTACACTCACCTCTCCCCCCAGTTTTTCAACAATTCGCCGCACAATAGACAGCCCCAACCCGTGCCCTGTCACGCGCACTTCGCTTAATTTGGTAAACGGTGCAAATAGTCGTTCCTGTTCATCTTCGCTAAGACCGCACCCATTATCACGCACCCAAAAACGAATCATACCATCGGGCAATTGTGTTGCCCCCAAAACAACTTCCGGAGGGCAGCCCCCATATTTCAAGGCATTGCTGATGAGATTGTCCCAAACTTCTTCTACCCAGGGGGCATAACCTAAAGCCACAGGCCATGTGTCTGGTAATGAGATACGGCCGTTATGCTCCGTCACCATATGGGTCAACCGGGCCAGCGCAGACTCAACAACCTTCGCCATATCCAACGGCTGGCTTTCCACTTCCATCTTACGCACACTGGAAAGCAGCAGCAGTTCCTGCACAATATTCGTCATCCGGTGAACCCCGGTAACAATCGAATTAACAACCTGCTTTCTCTCATCTGGTGACAACACCTTATTTTGGCTCTCTTCATCTTCCTTCAACAGTGCCGCAAATCCAGAAATCAGAGAAAGCGGGTTTTGCAAATCATGGGCAACCGTGTGGGCAAAAGCATCCAGCTCATCATTGCGAGACTCCAAATTGGCAGCCTGCTGTTTCAGCCTTTCCACCAGTTGGGCATTGTCAATGGCAATGGCCGCAGAAGCCGCTAATGTTTCTGCAACAGCCAAATCATCTTCATGAAACTCCCCGGCAATTTTGTTCACCACTTCCAGCACGCCTAATTTATTTTGGCGGCATACTAAAGGGATTGCCAAAAGGGAACGGGTAGAAAAACCACTTTTAGCGTCAATTTCCGGGAAAAACCGCCGATCCACAGAAGCCGTATTCACAACGGCACTTTGTCCTGTTTTGGCTGCCCAACCAGCAATGCCTTGCCCCAAAACCAGCCGCTGCCCCAACAGTTGGGGGTCATGGTTGAAGTGGTAAGCGGCATGGCAAACCAGTTCGTTGGGGTCATTTTCATCAAACAACCAGACAGAGCTGCCTTCTGCGCCGATGATTTCAATGGCTACTTGCAGCAGTCGTTCCAGGACCTGTTTGGTATCGAGCATGGCCGTTAATGCCTGACCGGCCTGGTTTAGCAGAGAGAGGGTTCTGTTGCGGGCAGAAAGCACATTGACCAATGCGCGTCCACGCTGGGTAATGGGGGGAATTTCTCGTATCAGATAGACCAGCCAGCCTTCAATGGCTGTATACCGTTCAATTTGGACAGTGTATTTGTGGGTTTGGTCGCCTTTGAGAGGGGAAACGGCCGTTACCGTAAGCACCTTCCCTTCTTCCCCGCCCAAACGCAAAATCTGGCTTTGGTAATCCAGCAAGGTGGGGAACAAATCAAACAACGCCAGCCGCGTCCCATCATCAGGCAATCCTAGCCATTCAGCCACATCTGGCGTTAATGGCCAGATGCGCAGCTCTTTGTCAACAACTAAAGTTACCAGGCGTCTGGGTGTGCGTGTTTCTGTTTCCATCACATTAAATAATATGCAGCTTGTTGTTCAACAAGGATACAACGCCCTGCCGCGCTGTGTCTAG
>CAZRIB010000356.1:0-4449 GCA_964600035.1 uncultured Ardenticatenaceae bacterium
AAGGCAAAACCGGCTGCAACGGCCGTAAATACGTACAAAATTCTTTTCATAAAAAAATATGATCCCTCTCTGGAATGATGATGGGTGTAGGCAAAGGGTAACACAACACCCATTGAATACTCAAGTAAAGAACTTACATTTTCAACAACTGCTCACCCTAAAGTTACCTGGCAAGATTGGTTCAATTTTGGAAATTGAACCAATCTGTAAACCACCAACTTCTTACTTAGCCATAGGGGAAGAGAATACGGCCGCATCCATCACAATAAACCACCTTCCCTTCCCGTGCTTCACGCAAACGATGGGCAGAAATGGAAATACGGCAGCCCAGGCAGCTTTCACCACGCACCCGCACAACGGCCGTTCCCCCCCGCCGCTTGCGAATCAACTCATAACGCTCCAGCAAATTAGCCGGAACCCGTGCCGCTTCCCCCTTTCTAACTTCCATTTTTTCTGCCAGCCAGCGTGCCAATGTTTCCTTTTCTTGTGTCAACTGCACGCTGTCCTGCTGCCACTGCGCTTCTAACTGGTCTGCCAACGCACGCGCCGCTTGCAAACGCTCCTCTGTCTCTTCCAGCGCAATCATCGCCTCCAGCAGATCGTCTTCCAGTGACGCACGCTGTTTTTTCATGCTTTCAATGCTGTGCTGCAAATCTTCCAGCTCCTTTGGATTTTTCACCGTGCCGGAATACAGGCGATTTTCAGCATTTTTGGCTTTTTGGGTCAACTGCTGCAGCTGGTCAGATAATTGTTTCTGGTGAGATTGGGCACGCTTGTGCTGCGAAACGGCCGTTTCCAACGCCTCCTTCGCCTCCACCAACGCCGACGGCCCCTTCAGCAGCCGCAGCACCTCCCCCAGCCGCTGCCTCTTCTCCCCAATCTCCAAATCCAACTCTTGCAACTGAAACAACTGCGCTACCTGATTCATCCCACCAACCTCTATTCAATTCTCAATTCTTAATTCACCATTCACAATTCACAATTCACCATTTACAATTCGCAATTATCCCCCTCCCCCTCCCCATCGCCAAACAGCAAAACACCAACAAGTGTCCACCCCTGCCAACCCTGCTATAATCCTCCCGCTATGCTCGATAAATGGTTAACCTTGGCGGAAAACCCCGTCACACAAGAAGATAAAGAATGGGACGCATTCGTTGCCTCCCATCCGCACGGCTCCATACTGCAAACCCACAACTGGGCACGCCTCAAAAACCGCTTCGGCTGGACATCCCAGCGTGTCTGGCTGCGCAAAGAAGGCAAGCTGGTTGCCGGTGCGCAAATTTTGTTCAAATCAGCGGCCATGGGACTAACCCGCGTCGGCTACATCCCCCATGGGCCATTGGTCAATTGGGATGACACCGAGCAGGTCAATGTCCTGCTCAACCAAATCGACTGGGCTGCTTACAAAATGCGGGCTGGACTCATTAAATTTGAGCCGCTTCTCTGGCAGGATGAAGCCCCGGCTGGCTGGCAAACCCTGTTAAACCAGCCGCAAATGGCAGCCAACACCGACACCATTCAGCCGCCCAACACAATGCTCATTGATTTACGGCCGTCTCTCGACGACATTTTAGCCAGCATGAAACAAAAAACCCGCTACAACATCCGGCTGGCCGAGCGCAAAGAAGTCACCGTACGCCAGGGCACAAAAGACGACCTGGAAACCTTCTATCAACTCATGGCCGTCACAGGCCAGCGCGACGGATTCGGTGTTCATGCCCGCGAATATTACCGGGAAGCATTCAACCTCTTTGCCCCCCGGCAGGCCGCCCTGCTCATTGCAGAATTTCAGGGCAAACCCCTCTCCGCGGCCATGGTTTTTGCCAACGGCCGTACCGCCGCCTACCTCTACGGCGCATCCAGCAGCGAAGAACGCAATCGCATGCCCAACTACGCCGTCCAATGGGCGGCCATCCAATGGGCCAAAGCCCACGGCTGCCACTGGTACGACCTGTGGGGTCTGCCAGATGCCCCAGCAGACGAACTGGAAGCCCAATTTACACAGCGCAGTGATGGCCTTTGGGGGGTTTACCGCTTCAAACGCGGCTTTGGCGGCGACATCCGGCGCACAGTAGGCGCAGCAGACCGCATCTACAACAAGCGCGTTTACCGGCTGTACCAATGGTGGCGGCAGCGCAGGAGCGGCTCATGATAACCCGCATCCAGGAAACAGAACCGGTTTACCGCGCTTCCACCTTCAAACAAATCGATTCCAAAGCCACCTGGGAAGCCGCGCTGGGCAAACTGCCCAACCCCCACGCCCTGCAAAGCTGGACATGGGGCGAATTTAAGTCGCGGTGGGGCTGGCAAATGAAGCCCATGCTCCTCACGGTTGCCGAAAGCAGTTGGGAACCTTTGGCCGCCGCCATGGTACTCAAGCGCAAACTGCCCCGCCTGCCTTATTCGGTACTGTATGTGCCCAAAGGGCCTATTTTGAACTATAACGACAAGGCACTGCGCCAGCGTGTCTGGCAGGCGTTGGAAGCTGTTGCCCGGCGTGAGCGGGCGGTTTTTATCAAAGTTGACCCCGATGTGGTGCGCTGCTGGGGCTATGATGATACGGAACGGCCGTCACCCGTTGGCAGCCACGTGACAAAAGAACTCAAACAACGGGGCTGGCACTTCTCGCCAGAGCAAATTCAATTCCGCAACACCGTAGAACTGCCCCTGGACAGTGATGAAGAAACAATGCTGGCCGCCATGAAATCCAAAACACGCTACAACATCCGGCTGGCAGGGCGCAAAGGCATCACCATTCGGCAAGGTACACCGGCCGATTTGCCCGCACTGGCAGAGATGTATGCAGAAACGGCCGTTCGCGACAACTTCACCATTCGCCCAACCGCCTACTACCTCGACATCTGGCAAAGCTTCATGCAAAACAACATGGGGCAGCCCTTCCTTGCCGAATACCAGGGCGAACCTGTTGCCGGTATCTTTGTCGTCACTTACGGCAGCCGCGCCATCTACATGTACGGCGCATCCACAAACAAAGAACGCAACCGCATGCCCACTTACCTGCTCCAATGGGAAGCCATCCGTTGGGCAAAAGCAAAAGGGCTGGCCGTGTACGATTTTTGGGGCGCGCCCGATCATTTTGTAGAATCAGACCGCCTTTGGGGCGTATGGCGCTTCAAAGCCGGGTTTAATGGCGAAGTGGTGCAGCACATCGGCGCATGGGACTATGTGATACGGCCGTTTGCCTACTGGCTCTACACCAAAGCCATGCCCCAATATCTCAACTGGCTCCGTTCACGCCAATAAACAAAATAATAGAGCAAAGAAAAGGGGCAAAAAGCATCACAACCTGTCCCAAATTCCCATGCTCAAATCTCTACAACATTAAACTCACCTGGAGGTAACACAAACCATGTCTAGAACGATTGTTGTCCTGGATGGCGACCAGACAGGACAAGAACTACTCAACGAAGCCCTGCGCGTACTCGACGAATCCGTCATTGGCTACCCGCTGGAGTTTTTACACTATGACCTGAGCCTGGAAAACCGGCGCAAAACCAACAACCAGGTAGTCTACGAAGCCGGGCGCGCCATTCGCGAATACCACGTTGGCCTCAAAGCCGCCACCATCACCCCGGAAACCCCCGGCGATGTGGGCAGCCCCAACCGCATTTTGCGCGAAGAAATAGACGCTGAAGTCATTTTGCGCACGGGTCGCCGCATCCCCGGCGTACGCCCCATTGCTGGCGTTTACGCACCCATCAGCGTGGTGCGCATGGCCCGCGACGATGCCTACGGCGCAAAAGAATGGCGCGAAGGTGAAGCTGGTTCCCCCAACGAAATGGCCTACCGTACAGAAAAAATCAATCGCCGCGTCTGCCGTGCCGTTGCCCAATATGCCTTTCAACACGCCCGCATGACCGGCGCAAAAGTATTTGGCGGCCCCAAATACACTGTCAGCCCGGTGTATGAAGGCATGTTCAAGGAAGAGCTGGATTTGGCAGCCAAACAATACCCGGATGTCCGCTATGAACCTCAGTTGATTGATGCCACTTTTGCTCTGCTGCTAGCAACAACCGGTGAAGCCATGGTCATCCCCAGCTTAAACCGGGATGGCGACCTGCTTTCTGATATGGTATTGCAAATGTTTGGCTCTATTGCCGGGTCTGAATCGGAAGTAATTTCGATTAATGAAGATGGGGAAGTTGACTGCGTGATGGCAGAAGCGCCACACGGCACAGCGCCGCTGCTGGAAGGGCAAAATGTGGCGAACCCGATGGCCATGATTTTGGCCGGGGCGGGTCTGTTGGCCCACATGAAGGAAACAGAGCTAAAACGGGCAAGCCGCGCCATTTATGAAGCCACGCTGGAAACAGTTTACGATGGGATTCGTACTTCCGATTTGGGGGGGCGTGCCCATACAGATGAATTTACCAATGAGGTGATTCGCCGGGTTAAAACCAAGCTGGAGGTTTGGGCAACGCTTTC
>CAZRIB010000357.1:0-4428 GCA_964600035.1 uncultured Ardenticatenaceae bacterium
TTTTGCCAAAATTTTATCATGCCGGTTTACTCTATGACAACTGTAATAAAATGGCGGGGGTTGTGGGTTTAGGCGTTTGATTTTACAATGCAGAGCGTTTGTTCTATTCTTGAAAGAAATATATAGGCAAGTTGGATGCCTAAGGAGGCTGTGGTGGCTGAAGAAAGTGGTTATGAAGTTCCGCCAAGAGCAGTGCCGGAAAATGATGCGGGTTACTTTGAAAAGATTACGCAAGCTGTTTTTCAAGCAGGTTTTAGCTGGCAGGTTATTCGTAATAAGTGGCCGGGTTTTCAAAAGGCGTTTGCCGGTTTTGATGTTGATAAGGTAGCGGCGTTTACGGATGAAGATTTGGAGCGGCTGGTGGAGAATAAGGAGATTGTGCGAAACGGCCGTAAAATAGCAGCCACCATCGCCAACGCCCGCGTTTGCCAAAAACTCATCGCCCAACACGGCTCCATCCACAACTACCTGCGCACATTAGACGGCGAACCGTACCAAAGCCGCAGCAAAAAGTTTTGCAAACAATTCAAATTCATGGGACCAATGGGAGCATACTTCTTTTTCTGGTCAGTGGGCGAAGATGTGCCAGAATATCATGAATGGCGAGCGCAGCAGGAGAAATAGCGCAAAATGGGTTTTTTACGAGGACAACCATCAAATACATCAGTCTGGCAGGTTGGCGAATTAACAAGCTACATCAAAGAGCTGTTCGATTTGGATTTTCGGCTGAAAGATGTCGAAGTGGCCGGTGAAATTTCCAACTTCAGGCAAGCTCGATCAGGCCATCTCTATTTCACACTGAAAGACCAAAAGGCACAACTGCCCTGTGTGATGTGGCGTTCGGCCGCCGAAAAATTGGCCTATTTGCCGCAAGATGGTGATGCCGTTGTGGCGGCTGGCCGCGTTTCTGTATACGAAGCAGGCGGCGCGTACCAGCTTTATGCCACTGATTTGAAGCCTGCCGGTCGAGGTGACCTGGCTTTGGCGTTTGAACAGTTAAAGCAGCGGCTGGCGGTTCAGGGACTTTTTGATGAGGCCCACAAAAAACCTATTCCCCCCTTCCCTCAAAAAATCGGCATTGTCACGTCGGCGGATGCGGCGGCTTTGCGGGATATTTTGAATGTACTGCGGCGGCGTTATCCATTGGTGTCTGTGCTGATTGCGCCAACGTTGGTTCAGGGAAATGAGGCGCCCCCTCAAATTGTACGTGCGCTGCGCTGGCTAGACGGCCGTCACGACATTGATACCATCATTCTTGCACGAGGCGGCGGCTCAATGGAAGATTTGTGGGCGTTTAATGATGAAGACGTGGCTCGTGCCATTTTTGAGGCAACCCATCCTGTCATCACCGGCGTCGGCCATGAGATTGACTTTACCATTGCCGATTTTGTGGCGGATTTGCGCGCACCTACCCCTTCGGCGGCAGCGGAGTTGGCCGTGCCGGATGTGGCTGAACTGCGTCCTCTTGTGGCTGGGCTGGCTCGTCAGTTAACGGCCGTTACCCAACAACAAATTACCGACAAACAGTGGCAGCTTCAAAGCCTCCGGCGCACACTCAAACATTTCGGCCCAACAGCCACACTGGATAATAACCGGCAGCGGCTGGATACACTGGTAGCTAAAATGGATCAAGCCATCACCCGCCACATGGACACCTCCCGGCACAGCCTTGCCCTGGCTGAAGCCCGGTTAAAAACCGTCAGCCCGCAGGCTACTCTTAACCGGGGCTATGCCATTGTGCGCAACGCCGCCGGGCAAATTATCCGCCAAACAAACCAGACAACACCGGGAGAAGACCTCTCTGTGCAGCTCAGCAACGGCCGTATCCGGGTCACAGTAAAAGAATAACTAAACATTCGGAGAAACAAATGGAATCTTCACAAGAAAACCTCACCTTTGAAACAGCCCTCCTCGAACTACAAAACATCGTCAACCAGCTAGAAGACGGCGACCTGACATTGGAAAAATCCTTGCAGCTATTCGAACGCGGCCAACAACTGGCAGCCTACTGCGCCAAGCAGCTAGATGAGGCCACCCTAAAAATCGAACAGCTAACCGCCGACGGCGAAATCATCGAATTGCAAGCCGACTAAACCCGGTGCTATACTTCCGCGCGCTATAAAACACAACAACCACTGTCTAAAAAACATACCAAGAGGAACCAAAATTGTTTAAGAGTATACGCGAATCACTTGCTCGTACCCGCCAATCCATATTTGGACAAATCGTCAATGTCCTGGGGGCAGGTGAAATAGACGATGAAACATGGGAAGACGTAGAAGCCCTGCTGATTCAGGCAGATGTTGGCGTTCCCACCACAATGGCTCTGGTAGAAGCCATGCGCGAACGAGTCGCCAGAGATGGGCTTTATCGCAGTGAACAGCTTGTACAGGCCTTAAAAGACGAAATTCGCGCCATTATTACCGATGCGCCCCCCTTTGAACTGGAAGCCCCCCGCCAACTGACTGTAGCAATGGTCGTCGGCGTAAATGGCTCCGGCAAAACAACCTCTATTGGCAAGCTGGCCCATCGCTATGCACAAGCAGGCCGCAAAGTGATGCTGGCCGCCGGGGATACATTTCGGGCAGCAGCAATTGACCAACTGCAAATTTGGGGAGAGCGTGCCAATGTGCCAGTGATTGCCGGGCAGCCGGGCAGCGATCCGGCGGCCGTTACGTATGATGGCATACGGGCAGCCCGTGCCCGGGGCTACGATTTGCTCATTGTGGATACGGCCGGTCGCCTGCACACCAAATTTAACTTAATGAAAGAGTTGGAAAAAGTGTATGGCGTGTGCAAGAAAAGCGTTCACGGCGCACCCCATGAAGTCTTGCTGGTTTTGGATGCGCCCACCGGACAAAATGCCTTGATGCAGGCTAAAAAGTTCAAAGAATCGGTGCATGTGACCGGTGTCATTTTGACCAAACTGGACAGCACGGCCAAAGGCGGCATGGTATTGGCAATTTACAAAGAGCTTGGGCTGCCGGTTCGCTTTATTGGCACAGGCGAGCGCATTGAAGATTTGGCTCCGTTTGACCCGGATTTATTTGTGGATGGGTTGTTCTCATAACCGTAATCCGTTAGCCGCAAACCGTTAGCCGCAAACCGTTAGCCGTAATCCGATTACGGTATACGGTATACAATTTAGCCAAACTACTGATAACAACAAAATTTTTTTGAGAGGATTTTACGATGAGTAAGTTAGTTGATGAATTAGAAAACCTGAAAGTTCGTGTGGATGTGCTGCGGAGGCGGCTTTGACGTAGATGTCAAGAGTATGAAATTAAGGGAGCTGGAGGAGCGTTCTGCTGTACCCGGCTTTTGGGATGACCCGGCACAGGCGCAGGGGTTGATGCGTGAGATTAATAAGCTGCGTAATCAGGTGGATGTGTGGCAGAAGCTGAGTAAGCAGTTGAATGATGCGCTTGAGCTGGCAGCAATGGAGGATGAAGCGTTAACGGCCGAATTGGAAAAAGAAACGGCCGTTCTCACAGAACAAATCGACAAGCTCGAGTTCCAAACCCTTTTCTCCGGCCCATATGACGAAGAAAACGCCATTTTAGCCATACACGCTGGCGCAGGCGGCACAGAAGCACAAGACTGGGCACAAATGCTCCAGCGCATGTACCTCCGTTGGGCTGAAGCCCACAACTTTGACGTAGACATCATTGACCAAAGCCCTGGAGACGAAGCCGGTATAAAAAGCTGCATGATGGAAATTAAAGGCGATTTTGCCTATGGCTGGCTGCAGTCAGAGCGGGGCGTGCATCGCCTGGTGCGCATTTCCCCTTACGACGCTTCCAGCCGCCGGCACACATCTTTTGCCAAAGTTGAGTTGTGGCCGGATATTGCCGAAGAGATTGAGATTGAGATAGATGAAAATGATTTGCGCATTGACCGGTTTCGGGCAAGTGGCGCTGGCGGCCAGCACGTGCAAAAGAACGAAACGGCCGTTCGCCTTACCCACCTCCCCACCGGCATCGTCGTATCCTGCCAAAATCAACGTTCACTTACCCAAAACCTCAACGTCGCCATGAACATTCTGAAAGCACAGCTTTTTGAGCTGGAGCAGCAAAAGCAAAATGAAGAACTGGCCGCCATCAAAGGAGATTCCGTTGATGCCGCCTGGGGTAATCAAATCCGTTCCTATGTGCTGCACCCCTACAAAATGGTGAAAGATTTGCGGACAGGTTATGAAACAGGCAATACACAGGCAGTGCTAGACGGCCGTTTAGACCCCTTTATGGAAGCCTATCTACGCTACAAAATTGGCGACACAGAAACTGAAAACAGTGCCTAAATTAAGAATTGGAGGATTGGCAGTGGCGAATCCTCCAATTTTTTATCCCCCATTTACCATTGACGTAACCTCACCCTTTACGCTTTAATAAACTCAATTACATCATTCCCTACCAACTCAACCGGCCA
>CAZRIB010000358.1:0-4414 GCA_964600035.1 uncultured Ardenticatenaceae bacterium
TGTGGGAGATGGCTTGCGTGATGCCCTTGACCCACGTCTGAAACTGTAAAGTACGGCCGTTTCTGGCGGCGCATCTTTGGGGCAGGATGAGGGGTTCTCCTGTCCCTTTTTTATTGGCTGGCGCTGGTAGGTTCCAATCAAATCCGGTACACTCTTTTGTTGTTTTTTATTGAACGAACAAAAGGAGTGAAAAATGGAATACCGTCGGCTGGGTAAATCTGGTCTTAAAGTCAGTGTTCTTTCATTTGGTTCCTGGGTGACATTCAAAAACCAGGTAGACATTGATTTAGCTGTCAATTGTATGGCGGCTGCGTATGATGCCGGTGTGAACTTTTTTGACAATGCAGAAGTTTACGCACACGGGCAGTCCGAAATTATTATGGGGCATGCCTTAAAGCAGTTGGGATGGAGCCGGGACAGCTATATTGTCTCCAGTAAAGTAATGTGGGGCGCAACGCCTGATCCCAAACCAACCCAGAAAGGGTTAAGCCGCAAGCATGTCATGGAAGCGTGTCATCAGGCCATGCAGCGGCTGCAAGTCGATTATCTTGACTTGTATTTTTGCCATCGCCCGGATCCGGAAGTGCCTATGGAAGAGGTTGTTTGGACGATGACAAACCTGATTCAACAGGGCAAGGTGCTTTATTGGGGAACGTCTGAATGGTCTGCACAGCAGTTGATGGAGGCGTACAGCATTGCCCGGCAGTACAACTTGATTCCGCCGACAATGGAACAGCCGCAATATAATATGTTCCATCGGGAGCGGGTGGAAGTGGAATACGGCCGTCTCTATGACACCATTGGCCTGGGTACAACCATCTGGTCGCCATTGGCTTCTGGCATTTTGACGGGTAAGTACAATGATGGCATCCCGGAAGATTCGCGCATGGCGTTGAAAGGGTACGAATGGCTGCGCAGTATGCTGGAAAGTGAAGAAGGGCAAAAACGGCTGCAAAAGGTGCGGGAATTAACGGCCGTAGCCGAAGAACTCGGCACAAACATGGCACGGCTGGCCATTGCCTGGACAATTAAAAACCCGCATGTCAGCACCGTCATTACCGGCGCCAGCCGCGTCTCCCAGGTAGAAGACAACATGCACGCCCTGGAAGTGGTAGACAAGCTCACGGATGATGTGATGGAAAAAATTGAAGAAATTTTGGACAACAAGCCGGAGCCAATGCCATTCCAATAAAGTAACTTTGTAACGATAAAGAGAGCGAAAGGGCGCACGTTCTTTCGCTCTCACTTTGCCTATGTCCCGACTGCCCCATACAGACCTGATTCCTGACAGTTTGCCGCCGCTGGCGCTGGTTTGCGGCGATCCGGCACGGGCTGACCGTGTGGCCGACTTCTTGGCACAAGCCACACTGGTCGCCAACAAACGCGAATACCGGACTTATCGCGGCTTTTACGATGGCGTAGAGATGACGGTTTGTTCGCATGGCATTGGCGCGCCGGGGGCGGCCATTGCGTTTGAAGAGTTGGCAGCGGCTGGCGCACAAACCATTATTAGAGTGGGCACGTGTGGCAGTTTGCAGCAGACTGTCCATGAAGGCG
This sequence comes from uncultured Ardenticatenaceae bacterium, assembly GCA_964600035.1. Classification (GTDB taxonomy): domain Bacteria; phylum Chloroflexota; class Anaerolineae; order Promineifilales; family Promineifilaceae; genus CAZRIB01. The sequence goes on from CAZRIB010000358.1 coordinate 1,558, forward strand.
ACATTGTGGTGGTAACGGGTGCGGTGCAGTGGACGGGTTACGGCCGTGAAGTGGTTCCATCCGGGTTCCCAGCCATTGCCCATCTGGATGTGGTGTGGCAGCTTAGGCAGTGTGCGGCCAACGGAAAACGGCCGTTTCACACCGGCCTTGTATTAACCAGAGACGCCTTTTATGAAGGCATTGCCACAAGCCAGACACCCCATTATGAGACAATGGCACAAGCCAATGTGCTGGCTGTAGAAATGGAATGCGCCGCTTTGTTTTTATTTGGTACAGTTCGGGGGGTGCGTACCGGGGCGGTACTGGCAGTGGATGGCTATGTGTTTGACCACAAACAACAGATGGAGCAGTTTAAGCCCAGCCGCCCCATTGTGGCTGAAGCCGTCGATGCAGAGATAGAGGTTGCGCTGAAGGCGCTGGCAGCTTTACATCATGACAAATCATAACGAAAATTTGATGGCACAACGCCGGTTGATACGGCCGTTACTTAACGAACACCAGGCAGCAGATGCAATGGCCGCCTATTTTGCCTTCTATCACCCCGATGATAAGACTCAGTTGGTAACGGCCGTTGCCGAATCGGGACAGGCGTACGCATACATGGCGGTTTCTCGCACCAGCATTGACCTGTTTCGCCCATTTGTGACCATGCGCCTCCCCATTCACAACATGGCAGAAAGTGTCAACTTTCTGTACACCCATTTGCAGCCGGGAACGGCCGTGTTTCTGAATGCGCCGGCTAACTATGCCCCCCTTTTGCGAGCCATCTTTGACATTTCTATTGAGGAACGGCTGTGGCTGCTGGAGCTAGACCCCCAACGCTATAAACCTATTATCAATGTGCTGGTAGCCCGTTCCACCTCACCAAATGGGTATCCTCGCTTTATCATTCGTGGGTCAGGTCAATATCAGGACGAGATCATTGCCTCAGCAGAGCTAAACTGGCAGTCGCCTTATTTTGCCGAAATTGCTGTCCATACGCACCCGTCGTTTCAACGGCGAGGTTACGGCCGTAGTGTGGTTTCGGCAATGGCTGGCTATTTGTTGGAAAACGGCCGTCGTCCTCTATACGCAGTTGCCGAAGGGAATGAGCGCTCCTTCAAGCTGGCAGATCATGTTGGCTTTGTGGATAAGGGGGTTCGCCAAATTTTTATGCAAGGCACACTCCGGCAGCGGCCGTAACCACTTCATCAAGCGATAAAATGGGTCTTCACCCAGGCAACCGTCTTCTTAATATCGACAGCCTTGGCCTCCTTCACCAAACTCTCAATCTTGTCAACCTCATCCAGCCCAACTGCCTTCTTTAGCAGTGGATCCAGCCGGTGGTAACCCGATTCACCCAAAATTGTGCGGCACTGATAAGAAGCCACCCCCATTAAGCCATCAAACATAATTGGCAGCAGCGTTTTTGCCCACTGCGCCTGTCCCCAATCCAGTTTTTTACCTCTAATATATTGGGTCACTCGTCCTGTACCAAGCGAAAGCAAGCGAATGTCACTCTGCGACTTTCCTTCATTCAATGCCTGTGCCAATGCCGCCATGCTGGGGTTATTGGCTACCACACCGCCATCTATGTACCCTTGATATGCAGGAAAGTAAGTTGGCGCGGCACTGGTACGCAGTGCCACATCCACTAACAGTTCTCCACCATCTGAATCGTTACCGGGAAAGTTGTGGAAGAATTTGGGCTTCCAGGAACGCACACCATCTTTTTCCGCTTCCAGGTCAAAGGTGGGAATCAGCACAAACTTGCCTGTTTTGGTTCGCAGCTCGGCCAAAGTTTTGGACCGGTAGGTCTTTTCCAGGATTTTCTTTAACGGCCGTGTATTGTACTCAGCCCCAATCAACCGCCCCAAATCCAGCAAATTATCAAAACGGCTGTCCTTAAACACCTTTTCGCCAAACTTCCGGTACAAATCAACCCCTTCAGTAGGCGTATACCCATCAGCCAGCCCCAACCCCATAATGCCGCCGGTGGACACCCCGGAAATCATATTGATTTTTGCCATCAAATCGGGCACTTCTTCAACAATTCTTTCCAGCAAAACCATTGAATAGATGCCCCGAATGCCACCCCCATCTAAACAGAGAATACGAAATGTCATGTTTGCCTCCTACTTTCGTAAATAAAGATTGAACATGGATGATTAAGGCCCGCCGCAGCATTTCTGCCACGCTTGCCCGATGACTGAATATTTTGCCGACTACATAACATAGTACACTAAAATTTTGCTCAAATTTCATCCTCTGTGCGTTTGGTTGGAAGATTAACGGCCGTTTCACGACCTCCAGACAACCTCCCAAATAATTTTTACGCCTCGTTCATGGACACACCCCCAGCCCCATGATAATTTGAAGCTAGCTCATATTTAATTACATTGCCTGCGTTAAAAAGGAAAGTGCAAAGGGCTTTCCTGCAATCGTAGCAAGCCGTAAAACGTAGTGGAGGTATTATGAAAATGGCAAGAACAACCGGTATTGTAAAATGGTTTAGTCGGCTGAAAGGATACGGATTCATCAACCCCGATGGTGGTGGGCAAGAGGTGTTTGTCCATTACTCAGCCATTGAAGGCGATGGGTACCGGAATCTGTATGAAGGAGACCGCGTAGAGTTCGATTTGGTTGACAGAGGGAAAGGCCCGCAAGCACAAAATGTAAGCACTAAGCGCAGCTTTGGTGCAGTTGAGCAATAAGAAATTGTTGTACAGCTTGTTCACAGAGTGTATAGGCAGCCACAAAACATTGTACTGTTATTTTTGAATGTAACGGTATTCTATAAAAATGAGCCCACTTAAGTGGGCTTTTTTTGTGCCTGCCGGGTGTTTTTTTATGGCTTACGGCCGTTTCCGTAGGGTGA
>CAZRIB010000359.1:0-4400 GCA_964600035.1 uncultured Ardenticatenaceae bacterium
AAGCCATACAAGCCATCACCGCCCACCCGGAAAATGGCGCATTGGGCATAGAAGCAGCCTTGCACGATGAGGGGATTGATCGCTCATTTGCCGACCTGTTTGCCGGTTGGACGGCATCATTGGTAACTGCACCCGTTGGCAGTTCACTGACACGGCCGTCCCTTGCACCCACTGCATTAAAGCCACCCACTCTGGTCACAGATGCGGTACACCAATTTGGTACAGATTTTTACAAAATAGCGGGCAATGCCCCGGTTACGGCCGTCTTCACCGGCACACAAACCGTCCCCCTTTTCCCCACCAAAGCCCACAGCGGCAGCCATGTCTGGTTTAGTTACCCCGCCGATGAGTCGGCTGTCACACTCACGCGGGCGCTGGACTTGACGGCCGTTTCCCAGGCGACGCTCACTTTTTGGACATGGTACGATCTGGAAAATGGCTGGGATTATGGCTACACGGCCGTTTCCACCGACAACGGCCAAAACTGGCACATCATTCCTGCCACAACCACCACCACAGAAAATCCGCAGGGCAACAACCTGGGCGCAGGTCTCACCGGTATCAGCGGCGGCGGCCAGCAGCCGGTTTGGGTTCAGCAAACGGCCGATTTGTCGCCATTTGCCGGCCAGCCCATTTTGCTGCGATTTATGGTTGTCACAGACACGGCCGTTCACCATACCGGCCTGCTCATAGACGACATTGCCGTGCCAGAAATCGGCTTTTTTGACAATGTGGAACAAAGCGACAGCGGTTGGCAAGCCGCCGGTGTGATTCAGGTGACACCCAAACTACCCCAACGGTTTATTGTGCAAATGATTTTATTCGGGCAAAATGAGTTGAAAGTGGAACAATTAACACTCAACAATCAGCAAGCGACATGGTCTGTTCCACTTGGGGACACATATCAAGAAGCGTGGATTACTGTTTCTGGGGCCACACCTGTCACTCAGGAAACGGCCGTTTATCAAATTATGATTGATGATTGAAGATTAATGATTAAAGACCACGCCCTTTACCCTTCAATCTTCAATCTCCAATCTCTAATCTCTACGACTCATCCTTATGAACACACCTACACCTTCTTCCCAAACAGACAAAAAAACATGGATCATCATCGGTGGCTGCCTTTTTGTAACAGCCTGTCTCCTGTGCGGCATTGTGTTGGCTGTTGCGGCCTTCTTCGTCTTTAATAGATCTATTCTGCCCATAACCATGCCCACGCCAACGGCCGTTCCCACCGCCATCATTGTTCCCACAGCCACTCCGCTCCTGCCCACACCAGAAATCCACGCCACACCCGAAAACGCGCCATCCCCCCTGCCTGCCACACCCACCCAACCGGAATCATTCAACCTGAATCCACCGGCAGAAGTTGAACAAGCACCCATTCCAGAGCTTGCCTTTGCCAGCCTGGAGCAGCTTTACAACGGCAATTACCCTTACTACGACTATTTTGAAGTGGCAGAAAGGTTAAGTGGCCGTGATTATGGCGAACGCATTGTTCCCCAACCCCAATTCAACGTGGGCGACAAGCGCATGTTTGTTACGGATAATGGGGAACATGAAGCCACCCTGCTTTTGGCAACAGAAAACGCCTACTTTTGGGCAGAATCAACCTTGCAGCTAGACATGGACAAGCTGCAGCAAGTCGCCGACCGGCTGGAAACACGCTATTACCCACAGTTGGTTTATCTGTTTGGGCAGGAATGGCGTCCCGGCATCGACAACGACCCGCGTTTTAACATCATGCATCTCGACACAGAAGGTGGTTCGGAACTGGGTTACTTTTCCAGCACAGATGTGTACCCAAAAACGTTGTTCAGCGACTCAAATGAGATGGAAGTTATTTACCTGAACATGGGCAATTTATCGCTGGGCAGCGAATTGTATGATGGCACGCTGGTTCACGAAATTCAGCACATGATTCAATGGTATGTAGACCCCAATGAAACGACGTGGATGAATGAAGGGCTGTCCCAATTGGCCGAAATTTACCTGGGGCTGGATACGGCCGATGCCACAGACTTTTTACGCAAACCCGACATCACCGTCAACCATTGGAATTATGATGATGATGTGGTCGATGCCCATTACAGCGCCGCTTATCTATTTGATGTTTATTTTTGGGAGCAGTTGGGCGATACGGCCGTACAAGACCTGGCCCGTCATCCCGCCAATGGCATGGCCGCCGTCAAAGCCATCCTTCCCGGCTACGACACCCGTTCATTCGAAGGCTTCATCGCCGACTGGGCGGCTGCCAACTATCTGGACTCACCTGACGCTGGCCCGGCTTACAACTACGAATCGCTCAATCTGCGTGCCGTTGACGAGGAAGCCATCCTCCGCAGCCTGCCGTATGATGAAACTGTCACAGTCGGCCAATTTGGCACAGATTACATCGACCTAAACAGCTTGCGCGGCCCCATGACGCTTTCGTTTGCCGGTGACACCGTCATTGAACTCACGGACGCACCGCCCCCGAGCGGCAATTTAATGTGGTATGTGCCGCCAATGGATGAAACCGGCGCAGTGCTGGAACACACTTTTGATTTGTCCGGTGTCAGCTCAGCAACACTGCGTTTTGCCACATGGTTTGACCTGGAAGAAAGTTGGGATTTTGCTTATGTGACGATTTCTGTGGATGGGGGGGATAGTTGGGAGATTTTGGTTCCAGATCATGCTGAAGCCGGTGAATTTGGCCCGGCATTTAACGGCCGTTCCGCCGCCTTACGTGATGCCAGCAATGGCTGGGTAAAAGAATCCATCTCGCTAAACCGGTACGTGGGGCAGCAAGTCATCATCCGTTTTGAGGTATATACCGATTCGGCCGTGACCGGGCGCGGGTTTGCCCTGGACGACATCGCCATTCCTGAAATAGGCTATGAAAGCAGCGGCGAAAATGGCCCGGATGGATGGCAGGCAAACGGCTTTGTCCAAACCGGCTGGCAAATTCCCCAACAGTGGATTGTGCAGCTCATTGAATTTGGCCCCAACCCGCAAGTCACGCGCTTCCAGTTAGATGCCCGCAACCAACTTGTGACGCAGCTAAACATTGGCAAAGCAGGCGGCGTGCTGGCAGTTACCCCCATCACCTCTTTTGTGGATCAAGAAGCCGCCTATTGGCTGCACATCGAACAAGGCCAATAGACGGCTTTTTCTTGAAGAGCGGGCGGCAGGTGGAGCAGGTCACAGGTACAAGTTACTCAGGAATGAAGATTTAATAACTTACGGGAGATTAGAGAGTGGAGATTAGAGATTAGACTGGTCTCCAATCTCTAATCTCTAATCTCAGTTTTGTAGGTTATTTCATTCTCGTTACTTGTCACCCCCTCACCTTGTCACCTTTATCCCTTTTTCATTTGCTCAAATTGGGCTTCCATTTCAGCCCTTGTTTGCTCCATCGCTGAGCGTGCTTCTTTTAATGCGGTTTCCCAACGTTCAACAGCCTGTGTTTTTATCTCCTCACCAGAAGCAGGCGTCAACAATAGTGCCACCACAGCCCCTGCCAATGCCCCCGTTAATGCACCAGCGGCAAAACTAAAAAATTTGTTCATCGTCTGTCCTCCTGAAGTATGGCTGTTTTTCTAAAGTTAAAATCTACGTAATTATTCAGCAGGAACACAGAGCGGCACAGGGAACCACAATGTTGCACAGAGAATAAAGAGTTTTTCTTCTTTACTCTGTGAAACTCTGGGAGACCTTTGTGAAACTCCGTGTTCCTAAGTTTCTTGGTTACCGGCTATTATATCGTTAACTGGATTCTGTGAAACGGCCGTGTTCTTGATACAATAGCAACCATCGCATTATCCATCCACACCAAACCATGATAAAAGACAGGGGAATTATGTCCGAATACATTGAAATCGAAACAGAATTAAGCGACGACGGGCACTCGATGTACTTTTACACCAACCTGGCACTCACAGAAGAAAACACGGTAGAAGAATATAACGGCCGTTCCCAAATGGAAGAAGGCTCACCCGTAGCCCAGGCACTATCCGTCATAGAAGGCATCACCTACCTGCGCCTGGAAGGCAGCGACATGACCGTCACCTGCGAACCGGGCGCGCCCTGGCACGCCATCGTCGCCGACATCACTGCCGCCCTCAAAGATTTCTTCCTCTAAGAGACTGTTGGAGAAGTCCAAACAGGACACGGATTAACGCGGATATGGGCCTTATAACGTATCCGTTCAGATGGAACACCGAGTTGCGCAGAGAATAGAACACGTAACCCGAAGTCCGTATACCGTTTTCCGATGAAGTTACCAGAAGTAGAGCACACGAATTATGAATTATGAATTATGAATTACGAATTACGAATTACGAATTACAAATTACGGAATACGGGAGGAGTTAGACACCTTAAGACAGGCCAAAACTCCTCATTAATAATTATTG
>CAZRIB010000360.1:0-4390 GCA_964600035.1 uncultured Ardenticatenaceae bacterium
CTTTACTCATTAATCATTATTCATTGATCATCAATTTAGCTTTGGCTAATTCTTGTTGTCCCTGGGCGTATTCTGCCGGGGTGATGGCATTTTGTTGGTGAAGGTATTGGAGCCAATGGGGGAGCAGTTGGGCCAGCAGAGCTGCCCGGTATGGCTGGGGGCGGGCTGGGTGGCGTAGTTGGCTAAAGTAACGTTCCAGGGTGATGTGGTCGGGGCAAAGTGGGTGGGTTTGAGGCGGCTGGGGCTGGTACGGCCGTTTCCCCTGCATCAGCGCGGCAATATCCTGGCGTGGGTTAAGCTGGCCTGTTCGTCTGGCGGCATAATAAGCGGGCAGCAGCGGCCGTAACAACGCCCCCTTGCTCCAGTCAACCCCTTGTTCCCGTTTTAGCACCCCAATCCAGGCGACCAGCAGCACGCCCAGCGCTTCCGGCTGCCATTCCGGCGCATTTGGGTTTAGCTGGGCGGCATTTACCTGTGGCTGCACTTGTCCGGTTAAAACAGCCAGATATCGCAGCAGCCCCTCCTCATCGATGGCAAAATAAGGCCTCAATTCGTTTAGCAAAGCAGGCGTAACGGCCGTTTCTCCCCGGCGCAAATGGGCAAAAATAAGCTCATCCGTTGTGCGGTTGGTAAGCGTTTCAACCAAACGCTTTTCACCGGCGGCTGTGTGTGCCCATTTGGGATGTGCGGCGGTCAAAATAGTCGTGGCAATGTCTGGCCGGTCATAGTAGACAAGCATGTCGAGGGTATTGACAAAGGCGTGTAAATCGGAAACGGCCGTTTCCACCAAAACCTCCGCCAACTGCCGCACCCGCGCTTCCTCCTTTGCCAAAAGCGCATCGAGGAGTTCCCACTGCACCACAGCCGGACCAGCCGCCCGGTACACATCCGGCAGATGCTTTTTCAAGGCATCCATGAGCGCCGCAAATTGTGCCTGCCGCTGCTCCCCGGCCAGATCGCTGTGCAATCTGGCTGCCATTTGGCCTGCCAATGAGGGCGTCATCAAGCCGTCGTCAATTGTTTGCTGGAATAACTGGATACGGCCGTCCGCATCAGCCTGTTCAAACGCATACCAGCGCATCGCTATCTTGGAAGAATTATGAAACATCATTTAGAATCCAACGCAAATTCGCAAAATAAAGGATGGATTAATGTCAGCGTTCAGCTAGTCAGCTTCATGGCATTTGGCTAACCTAATCAATCGTTCCTTGCTCTGGAAAAAGGCTGATAAGCTGAAATGCTAATGGCTGAACGCTTACATAGTAAGCAGTTTGTCAGTTACAGGCAACTGACAATACGCAATAACCCATCTCTAATCTCCAATCTCCAATCAACATCGAGGCAATATCATGGCATTGATTTTGGCATTTGACTTTGGCGGTACAAAGTTGACGGCGGCTGTGGCTGAAACGGCCGTTTTACAAACACGCACGGCAAAATGGCTGGCACACAAACGTGCCTACTCCCCGGCAAACAACAGCCGGGAAAGCGACCTGGCGCAAATTTGGGCGCTGGCCGACGACCTGCTGGCCGGGCAAAAACCGGCCGCCATCGGCATCAGCTTTGGCGGGCCAGTGGCCTACGAGCAGGGAATGGTGCTGCTTTCCCACCATGTGCCGGGCTGGGAGCAAACCCCGCTGGCACAGATGACAGCCGAACGGTTTGGCCTGCCGGAGGCAAAGGTGAAAGTGGACAACGATGCCAACGCCGCCGCATTGGGGGAATTTTTCTTTGGGGCAGGGCAGGGGGTACATTCTTTGTTGTATGTGACGGTAAGCACCGGTGTGGGCGGCGGCTGGATATTGGCGGAACGGCCGTATCGCGGGCATGGCGGTTTGGCCGGTGAAATAGGCCACACCGTTGTAGACCCTGCCGGCCCGGTATGTTTGTGCGGCAAGCGCGGCTGTGTAGAAAGGTTGGCCTCTGGCCCGTACATGGCCGCCGATTTGGCGGATGCTTTAGGACAGGCAAAGGACAGCCTGACCGGCAAAGACGTTGCCCAACTGGCCCAATCGGGCAACCCTACCGCTGTTCACATTCTCAAACGGGGCGCAGAAGCGTTGGGCATTGGGCTGGGCAATGCCGCCAATTTAATGAACCCTGCCCGCTTTATTCTGGGCGGCGGTGTCACAAAATCGGGCGAGCAGTGGTGGCAGTGGGTCAGGGCGGCCGCCCGGCGCACGGCTCTGCCGGAGGTGGCGTTTACCATTTTGCCCGCCGCGTTGGGCGATGATGCGCCGCTGTGGGGGGCGGTAGCGTTGGTGGATGGGGAAGTGGGTCATTGAAAATGGATGAGAAACGATTAATTTTGCTGGGGGATGAGCAGGTGGCAGCCGGGACGTATGTGCTGCGGCTGCGTGTATCTGTGGATGTGTGGGTGCGATACGGCCGTGCCCGACCACACCCTATTCACACGCCGCCGGGTGAAGTGGTGTACATTGGCTCTGCCCTGGGAAAGCGGGGGAAGCCATTGGCACGCCGTTTGCTGCGCCATGCCAGCCGGGCAAGCGGCCACCCGCCGCACCCCATCGCCGACGCATTGATGGCGCAGTGGGAACTGCCACTGCCTAAAAAGAAGTCGCTTAGATGGCATGTGGATTTTTTGCTGCAAAATAAGGACGTGTTTCTGACGCATGTGGTCGCTGTGCGCAGCCATGCCCGTCTGGAGTCTGCCCTGGCGGGGTGGATTGCCGCGCAGCCGGATCTTGTGCCCGTTGCTGCCGGGTTGGGGGCCTCTGATGCGCCAACTGCTGCCCATTTGTTGTACAATTCTGGCCCGCTGGATGCGTGGTGGCGGGCGCTGCCTCAGGTGATTGAGGGGTGGGGAATTGGAGATTAGCGATTAGCGATTGGAGATTGTCTGTTTTGCGTAAAGTGATGGTGCTGGTGACAGCATGGGTGACATTGTTTTTGGTTGGGTGTGGGGCTGGTGCTGCGGATACGGCCGTAAATCCGGCCATTCCTGTGCTGCCACCGCCAGCCGTAACCATTTCTACCCCTTCCCCTGAAGCGGTAACTGTGCCCTCTACCCCAGTCCCTACGCCGACCCCACTGCCGACTCAAACGCCGCTGCCAACGGCTACCCTGCCGCCGCCCACCATGAGCAATCCGCCCCTTTCGCAATTTGAGGATGAGGCGGCGGCTTATGATGCGGCCGTTTCTGTGTGGCAGCCGGAGACAACCGGCATTTGGCAGTATGCAGAAAACAGCTTTTTGCATCCCATTGCGCTGGATGTATTGGATGAGACGTTGTACATGGTGGATGGCGGGCGCGTGCTGGCCTTGAATTTGTCTGCGCCGGAGCCGCCTCGCCTTGTGCTGCAGCCCGGTGATTTTGTGGAAGGGCTTCGGGTATTGGAGCCGCTGGATTTAACGGTATCTGGCCCGTTTGTGCTGGTTCTGGACAGAGCAGGCGATGTCTACCGCTTTGACCCTGGGGAAAATGCCTGGTATTTAGACCGTTATGACCGGGCTGTAAGCGATTCGTCGGGGCATTATTATGTGGCGTTGGGCGCTGTGGGTGATAACGGCCGTTATCTGGCCGAAACCAATTACAAATACACCATGTACTATCGCCCTGGCGGCTCCCATCATGAAGCCTTGTGGCCACTTTTGGATGTGCGCGTGGTGGATGTGGCGGCAGCTGACAGCCGCGTTTATGTTTTGGCCGCAGAACCGGACACATTGGCCGGTAAGCTGAATTTGTATGAAAACACCACGCTTATTCGCACTTTTCGCGCCAATTTTCCCATGTCGCAGGTGCGGCAGGTGGAAGCGACAGAAACGGCCGTCTATGTGTTGGATAGAAACGGCCGTCGCTTGCTGCAATTTGACGGCCGTTCAGGTACATTGCAGCACATCCAGCAGCTTCCTCAAAGTGATCCGGCCTCTGCCTTTTGGGTAAGTCCAGACGGGCAGATTATTTTAGCCGGGCGCAATCGTCTTTACTTTGGCAATGATCCCGCGCGTTTGGGGCATGTCCCTCCCGGTGACACCTTTGCCCCATCCCAATTTTATGATCCACTTTTTTTGGCTTCCCTTTCGCAGTTGGGGCTGCCCATTGGCGGTTCGCCGTTGACTGTGCGCGATTTTCAACTGCCGGGTGCGCCGCGCCATTACCGCCTGGGTGTGCATGAAGGGCTGGACTTTTACTGGCAGCGGGGGACGCCGGTAACGGCCGTTGCCGATGGCGTTGTCATTCGGGCAAACACCGACTTTGTACAGCCCTCACCCGCAGAAATTGAGACAAAATGGCAGGCTGTCGCTGCGCAGGGATACACCGATGACGCCACACTGGACTTTTATCGGGGTCGTCAGGTGTGGCTGGAGCATGACAATGGCCTGATTTCCCGCTATGTGCATTTGGATACCATTGCGCCCGGCGTGCAGG
>CAZRIB010000361.1:0-4376 GCA_964600035.1 uncultured Ardenticatenaceae bacterium
AGTGATTGTGCCGGATGGGGCAACCCGCAGCAAGATACGTTTGTGGAAAACTCAGACCGGGTGCTTTATCCCAGTGCCACGTCGCCGAGAGGGTGGCAAATTTATCTGGCTTACCAAAAAGGGATAGGCTCTGATGCAGAGATTTATTTTCAGGTTTTTGTACCCGGCGTTTATCTGCCAGCGGTTTTGAAATAGTCTATGAAAGGTTTGACACGTATTGAATGGATATTGGGGATACTGCTCGTCGTTTTGTTGGGCGTGGTGGTGCTTCTGGCGGTGTTGTTGTGGATTCAACCGTCTGCGCCGGAAACGGCCGCATCCTTTAACAGTGCCACATTTGTTGCCCAACGTGCCGATGACATTGCCCCTACCCCGGATACGCCGGGACAAACGGCAAGAATTGCTTACGCGGCGGCTGTGAATACGGCCGTTGCCTGGCAGCCAGATGCCGTCCTGCTCAATGCCACCGGAACATGGCCGCAGGGCAGCAGTGAACTGCTCATTCGCAATGGTCAAACAACCTGGGGCTTTACCTTCTACTCTCCATCCCGGCAGGAAGCCGCTACCATTTCCGTCATAGATGGCGAGGCAACGCTGGTGACAACTGCGCCCTTTGCGCTGGCACAAACACCGGTAGCCGCGACAAGCTGGCAGTTGGACAGCGTGGATGCCCTTGATATTTATTTGCAAAATGGCGGCAGCCAATTTTTGCAGCAGGAGCAAATCACTATTCTAACGATGTACTTAAACGCTGATAATGCAAATAGAAACGGCCGTATCGAATGGCTCATCTCACTCCTGGCACCCCAAACAGGCCATTCACTCGACATGATCATCGACGCCAACACCGGCGACATCGTAACAAATTAAGCAGCAACTCTGTTTATTTAGAAATATGCGGAAACAAACAACCGCAGTAGAGGACCAACATGAATCAACAACAGCAGCCACAAGCCTTCAAAAACAAAGGCCAAAGCTTAGTCGAAGTAGCACTTTTTCTGCCCATCTTCGTGCTCATCATCGCTGGCCTTGTAGAAGTTAGCCAACTCGTTATCACCCAAAACCGCGTCAGCACCGCGTCCCGTGCCGCTGCCCGCTTTGGGGCAAACGGTGGCGAAGACGACGGTATGGTCACCGTCGCACTCAATTCCGTCACCCAAACCCTCGATCTCGACGAAAATGTTTGGGACATCTGGGCCATCCGGGTGGAATTTGACGGAACCGGCGTCATCGACGATTCAAAATGGCAGTTCAACCACGTGTACGGCCAGGGATTAACATCCGGCTACGCCTCTGTTGACGAAAACGCCATCAAAGCCGAAGTCCAACAGCAATTACAAACCGATCAATTTGGGAATACAGATCCAGCCAATGCACAGAACCTGAAAGCCGTTGGGGTTCTCATCATCCACGACGTAGAATCGATTTTGGGGTTGGATGCCTTCCCTGCTTTGCAAGGGTTCAATTCTGTTCGCGCCCTCAACATCATGCGTGTGTCAGGGCTGGAGATAGAACAAACAAATGGCTGTTCTGCCTTCCCCATCGCTGTGGAAGATGGTATCCGCAACGTAACACAGGCCACCTTCCCACAACCATCCGAATTTGACTATCCAACCGGGAGCAACATACCCACTTTGGATGATTACCCAAATACACCCAAAGACGCTTCCAGCTACGACCTGAGAAATGCCAAAGAAGGTGTGCTGTTCTTCATACGACAGGGTTCAGGTGCGGGTAATTTTGGCTGGCTGCGCTGGAACCAGGCCATTAACCCCAGTGCCGGTACATTGAGCGACAGCTTAACCTGGCCGGGAGACAGTACCGACTATTCTGATCATGGTGACGGGGGCAACTTCAACCTCATTGCGGGTTGGGGCGGCAACTACATCCCCAGGGGGTACATTGAACCCGGCGACCCAACAGACCAGTCACTAAATGTAGGTGATTGGGTGGCCGCCAGCACAGGTGCAGTCGCTTCTGTCGGTTCAACCAACTGTAACGGGGCCAATGGCTGCCCCATGAAAGAATTGGTTGACAAGGGCAGTGCTATCCGTGTTATTGTGTGGAGTGCAGATGACCCGGCTCAAACAGGTGTCAATGACCGTTATCTCGTTAGCGGCTTTGTCGTCATGCGCATTGTTGGTTATCACCTGAGCAACGGCGGTGGTTCCTGGGTTTTGGCAGAATTTGTCCGATGGGATGAATCGTGCGGCCAGGTTATTCAGTAAAGAAAGATGAAATACAAGGGATGGGGGGAAGATGGTATGAAACATCTTCTCTCTATTCTTTGGGTAACGTTACCTTAACCATTTATAAACGACATGCTCTTGTAAGAGAAAGACATTGGTGTTGGTTGCTAGTACACGTAACCCGAAGTCCGTATGCCGTTTTCCGACGAAGTTACCAGAGGGAGAGTACACGGATTACTGAATACGGGTACTAGTGATTTTCTCTGGTGTGGAGGAAGTACGTAATGATAGATGAAACAAACAATGCTGTTGTCAATGAGACTGATGCCAGACAGCATGAACGGGGACAAAGTATTGTTTTGATTGCTTTTGCCATGATTGGGCTTTTGGCCTTGGTGGGTATTGCGGTTGACGTCGGGCTGGTTTATGCCAGAAGTACGCAGCTGCAAGCAGCCGTGGATGCGGCCGTTTTGGCTGGTGTCACCGAAATTGAGTTTGGCGGCTTAAACGCAGCCAACTTGAAAGCAGGGCAGTTCTTGAATTCAAATAACTTGCCTCAAATTGCCATTGACACCATGCAAGCCACGACAACCCAAACAGCATTAAATGCCACAGAGTACACGATTACTGTTACCTGGCCGGTTGATCTATTCTTTTTGCGGGTAATCGGCCGTGACCAGGCAAATGTAACCAAATCGGCAACGGCCGCATACTTCCCCCTCGCAGACATTTACGCCAGCCGCCGGGTAGATAACGGCGTCGTCTCCACGTCAAACCAATCTGTGTTTGGCCCCAACATTTGTGTGAACTACGGCGATCCATACTCTCCCATTTCCAGCCCATACTTCCCCGGCCCATACACCTACAATTACCGCATCCTCATTCCGCCGGACTACAGCCACGACATTGTACGGGTGGAATTATTCGATCCCGACTCTATTAACTCAGCAACCAATACTGTCACGGCCGAATTCACCAACTACGCCCGTGCAGCCGACCCCGCCACCTATCCCATCGGCGGCAAGCAAATGAACTGCTCCTCCACAGATCGCAAAAACCCTTGCCTGATTGAAACAGAACTGCCGCTTCACAGGAATGATCCCAACAATGTAGGGCTTGACCAAATTAACCCATACTGGTTTGTACGCATCGACGAAAATCGGGGCACTGGCAGCCCACCCGGAAACAATACTTGTGGTGCACCCGGCAGCTACGACCCACGCTACAACACCCAAACCTTATACCAACTGTTTTACTACCGCCAAAATGCCGATGGCACCATTCAGCGCGTAGATTTGGCTTCATACACCGGCCAGGTAGGAGATGGCGTGATTGACAACGGTGAGCACCAAACAGACATGCGCTGGGTTTCACCCGGTGGAACCCCGAACTTTGACCAACCTGTTTTTGTGCCAGCAGATCCCGGTTCACCAAAAGATTTCGAGGTCAGCATTTCCCAGGATTTGCCCGGTATTGTGACAGACCCCAACACAGGAAATCGCTACTTATATCTGGATGTGACAGCCATTCGTGGTTCTTCAGAGAATGGCTTTGAAATTTGGGCCGGGCCAAATACCTATATTGGCGACGTTCCCAGCGACGTAAACCAGCGCAACATTTACATATTGAACAATGCAAATGCTCATAACTCGGAAGGCGTAACCGTTTTTGGTATGGGTAACCTGCCCATGAACTCTAATTACGGGTTTCCGGTAGATATTCCATTAATTTATCTTGGGCCAGAATTTGCCGGACAGACTGTGCTGGTGCAGTTGTTCGATGCCGACTCAGGCGCACAGCCGCCCATCATTTTCTACTTTGACACCATTGCCTTTGAACCAGATGACAGTGCGGCCGATGGCGTAAACTGGGCATTGACCGATTGGGCAAAATCATATAATCAACTTAGCAATGGAAACGGTACATGGTATACCTATACTTTTACTGTGCCTGATGATTCTAACTGCGATTACAGCAATCCAACAATGGATACCTGCACGCCTTTTTACGGCGGGCGGTTAACAGTTCGCTATCAGGCAGGCAATCACGATACATATGGCTGGCAAATTCGGGTAACCGGGCTGCCGTATTTGGTACGTTAGTACCCGTATTCAGTAATCCGTAATCCGTAATCCGTGTGTGCCACCTCTGGTAACTCTGTCGGAAAACGGTATACGGACTTCGGGT
>CAZRIB010000362.1:0-4358 GCA_964600035.1 uncultured Ardenticatenaceae bacterium
GGAGATTGGGAGATTGGGAGATTGGAGATTAGTCACCTCGTCACCTTGTCACCCTGTCACCTTGTCATCCTGTCACCCCATCACCTTGCTGTTCTGGTTACGCTTCCGCTGTGGAGCCGCCGCGCCGGGTGTCACCTGCGCCAACCAAACGGCCGTCTGGTGTGCGTGAGACTGAGTGCGCCCCGCCAAAATAAATGGAGCGTGTCGGCCAGCGATTGACGGAATAGCCCCAGCTTTCCAGTTCGGTAACGGCCGTTTCGTTGTACCCCGCTTCACATTGCAGCACCCCATCTTCCAGATGAACGCGGGCTGTGTTAACCGCATCGTTCAGCTTCATGCCAAAGTCCAGCAAATTGGACAGCACCTGCAAGATGGCGCTGCGAATGCGAATAGAACCGCCGCTGCCTACCACAAGCCGGATACGGCCGTTTAGCAGCACGATTGTCGGGGTCATCATGGTGGGAATACGGCGGCCACTGGGACGGGTATGAAACCCCTCTGGATGCAAATCCGCCTCGCCACAAATGTTGTTGGGAATATAACCCGTTCCCGGCACAACATAGCCCGCCGATTCGCCCGCCGTCGTCGTCAGGCTGACAGCCAGCCCATCCCCGTCAATGACGGAAAGATGGCTGGTGTTGTTGGGGGCTGGCGGCTCTGGTGGGGCAAAGGACGGCCGTTTGGCAGTAAGGTGTTCCTGCACTTCAGCCGCGTATTGCGCAATCAGGCCATCATCCAAAAAGCGGGCCACGGCCGTTTCGATGGGTAAGTGCTCACTGTCGTGGTCCCACTGCGGGCGGGCACGGTTGGCGGCGGCCATCACTTCATACAAAAGCTGCATGTGGCTGGCTGACCCGTGCGCCAATGTGCCCACCGGGAAATGTGACAGTAGCTTGAGGGCAAAGGCCGTGAGGATGCCGCCGGTGGAGCTTGGCGGCGGCAGCAGCAGGTCAAACTGGCGGTAGGGCAGGTGGATGGCGGGCATTTTGTAGACCTGGTATTCGGCTAAATCTTGCGCCGTCAGCAGGCCGCCGTTGGCTTGTTGGTCGGCGAGAATGGCCTGGGCGAGACGGCCGTTTCGGGCAAATGATTCTCCTTCCTGTGCCAGCGCCTTGAGCGTGTCGGCCAGATGAGGAATGTAGAGGTGTTCGCCGGGGGCAATCATACGGCCGTTTTTTTGGAAAATGGCGCGCATGTCGGGCGTGTGGGTGTAGATGGGTTCCAGCAGTTGGCAGGTGTTGGCCTGGAAGGGGTGAATGGCGAGGCCTTTTTCGGCAAGTGTGATGGCAGGCTGGAGCAGTTCCGGCAGGGGGAGACGGCCGTGTTCGGCGGCAAGTTGACATAAACCGATGATATTACCGGGCACGGCCACAGACGCGCGCCCCAGATAAAAACTTTGTGTCGTTGCGCCAAAGTCAATGGTGACTTTTTCAAAGTTCATTTGGGCGGGCGGGCGGCCGTTTTTGCCGGGCATGTCGCTGAAAAAGTCGTAGACGAGGGAACGGCCGTTTGCAGGGTTGTAGATTTGGGCAATGCCACTGCCGCCCAGATGGACGACGCCAATTTCGGCAATAAATGAGACAAATGCAGCCGCTACGGCCGCATCGACTGCATTACCGCCTTTTTTAAGAACAGCGGCCCCGGCTGCGGCCGTTTCTGGCCCACCTGCTGAAATCATTCCCTGCATGGTTCTGTATCTCCTTGAAAATTACGAATGACGAATTACGAATTATGAATTACGAAGCGTTTGTCCCTTACCCGCCAAGTTTACCAGCCAGTTGTCAGATGGCGAGCAGGAACAATGAGAAAGCAAGTTTGCTTGTTGCGTGCAGGGCTGGGGGGAGTATCATAACGGGCAGTTGAGTGACGCGGGTGAAAGGGTGACAAGGTGACAGGGTGACAAGGTGACGGGTTGACCAATTTCCAATCTCTAATCTCCAATCACCTAATAACCAATCTCCCAATCTCCCAATCACCCAATCTCTTAATCTCTTTAATCATCAATCATCAACCCAATCCGGGAGGGGTGAATGCTAGAACAATCTTTTTTTCAGGAAGTTGAAGCTTATTTAACCCAGAAGATGCCGTCTTATCTGGAGCTGCTGCGCCAGATGGTGGAGATTAACTCGTTTACGGCTAACGCGAAGGGGGTGGATACGCTGGGCGAGGTAACGGCCGCTGCTTTTGCGCCGTGGGGGTTTATGCCAGAGTACATTCCGGCAGAAAATCCGAATTATGGTCACCATTTGGTGCTGACCAGAAACGGCCGTTCCGGGCGCACCATTGCCCTTGTCTCCCATCTGGATACCGTTTTTCCGCCTGAAGAAGAAGCTGCCAACGACTTTGCCTGGCGGCCGGAGGGTAACAAAATTTACGGCCCCGGCACAGTAGACATCAAAGGTGGAACCATTGCCATTTACATGCTGCTGGATGCCCTGCAAACCTTTGCCCCAGACCTGTTCCACGACATCACCTGGCTGCTCATGTTCAATGCGGCAGAAGAAGTCATTGCCCCGGATTTTGGTCAGATGGCACAGGTACGGCTTTCAGAAGCGGATGTGGCGGCCTGCCTTGTTTTTGAAGGCGGCGTTCGTCATGAGAACACCTTTAAGTTAGTGGTTGCCCGCAAGGGGATGGCAGTGGGGCAGGTTTCTGTAGAAGGTAAGGCTTCCCACGCTGGCGTGTCTCATGAAAAGGGAGCCAATGCCATTGTGCAGTTGGCCGACACCATTCAACAATTGGCTGCCATTACCGATTATGAACAGAACATTACCCTGAATGTGGGTACGGTGTCGGGTGGCACGGTGACAAACCGGGTTCCGCATGAAGCCCAGGCGCGCTTTGAAATGCGGGCGTTTACACCGGAAACGTTTGATTTGGCGATGGAAAAGATTATGGCCGTAAACGGCCGTGTCTCCACCAGCACAGCCAACGGCGACTACCACTGTCAGGTACATATCGACATCCTCAGCACAACGGAACCCTGGCCGATGAATGACAATTCCAACAGATTGCTGGCTGTCTTTCAGGAAGCAGGTGAGGTGCTGGGGTTCAAGGTGCTGCCAGAAGCCAGAGGCGGTTTAAGTGACGGCAATCATGTATGGCACATGGTTCCCACGCTGGATGGGCTGGGGCCATCCGGAGGCAATTCTCACTGCTCGGAACGCAGTGCAGATGGCAGCAAAGACCAGGAATTTGTGGATGTGACTTCTTTTGTGCCTAAAACGTTGTTGAATATGGCCGGTATTATGAAGCTAATGACTGATAAATAATGGGGGGATTGGTAACTGGAGATTGGTAACTGGAGATTAGAGATTTGTAACTGGAGATTGAAGATGACGGCGTATTCTGCGGTTATTGCAATCTCCAATCTCTAATCCCCAATCTCTAATCTCCAATCTCTAACTTCCAATCCCTCGCCAGAAAATTTGGGGAGATAAGATGCAAAAAGTGACTTGGTTTGTGGTGTATGCAGTTTTGGGAGCAGGACTGCTTTTGCTGGTTTTGGCGGCGGTCAATGCTGGCCGGTCTGCCCAACATGCTGCTTATTATTTAACGCATCCGCCCAAAGCAACGCCGGGTGGCACGCCCGACTCGGTGGGAATTGACCAGTGGGAGGATGTGTCTTTTACGACGCTGGATGATAAACAAATTGCTGCCTGGTTTGTGCCGCCCAAGCCAGAAGTGGATGGCGCGGTGATTATTTTGGTGCATGGCTTTGGTGCAGACCGCAGCCGGATGCTGGAGGAAGCGGCCGTTTTTCATGATGCGGGCTATGGGCTGCTGCTGCTGGATTTGCGCAATCACGGACAAAGTAGTGGCACTGTAACAACTTGGGGCGGTGTGGAGGCAGCGGATGTGATTGCGGCCACTGCTTATTTGCAAAATCGCCCGGAGGTGAACCCTGACCGGATTGGCGCGTTGGGTAAGTCGATGGGAGGCGCGGCGGTGCTGCGGGCTGCGGCCAGAGAGCCGGGCATTAAAGTGGTGGCAGCGATGAGTACGTACAGCACGTTTGTGGACAATTTGCCCAGTATTGCCAATAAGATGGGCGGTGTGCCGGAGACGTTTTCCGGGTTGGTGCTGCGGTTTATGGAGCGTGAAGCCGGTTATTTTTTGACGGATGTGAATGGGTTGGAGGATGTGGCGGCGATTTCGCCACGGCCGTTACTGTTTGTGCATGGTGAGCAGGATTTGCTGGTAGCGCCTTCCCACAGTCAAGCGTTGTATGATGCCGCTTCAGAACCAAAGCAGTTGACGCTTGTGCCCGGTGCCGGCCACACGGATATTTTGGCTACAAACCCGGATTTGTTCCGGCAGGATGTGGTGGGCTTTTTTGATACTTATTTACGGCCGTA
>CAZRIB010000363.1:0-4357 GCA_964600035.1 uncultured Ardenticatenaceae bacterium
TAATCGTTTTTTGTTCATGTAGGCATCCCGCTTTAATCAACAATCTATCAAACTGCAGGTTTGCAAGTGACAAGCCTCACAACCTGCAACTTGCTACCCCTTCAATCTTGTATCGTCAATCGATATTTTCAGGTAAGCGTTCAACTAGTCAGCCAATCAGTTTCATGGCGTTTGGCTAACCCAATCAATCATTTCCTTACTCTGGAAGTATCCGCTCAGATGGAACACAGAGTTGCTCGAAGAATGCACAAAGTTACACAGAGAATAGAACGTTTTTCTCTTTTTTCTCAGTGAAACTCCGTGATTTCTCTGTGAATCTCTGTGTAACTGAACGCTTACCTCTGGAAAAGGCTGGCAAGCTGAAAAGCTAACATCTGAACGCTTACATCTTCAGAAAGAATTGGGAGAGCAGAAACCAATCCGCCCTCCCAATCCCTCTAACTCTGCCTAAAAACTATTCATTAACCTGGCAAGGACCGTCACTCACCGGGTCAGGTGCCCAACAAGGCGCACCCGTTTCATTCATCAAGGCCTGTAAATTCGCCCCTTCCTCATTCAAAACAGTGACAACATCCTCACCATTCAGAACAATACGGTCAAAAGCATTGCGGAAAATCTGGTTAATTTCACCGCCGCGTTCACCCAAACCAACCGGCAGCAGCGCGGGCAGCGCATCCGGCGCAGAGGCTTGAGCCGTTACAGCACCAGCTTCAATAGCAATCCCTTCCGGCAAATTCGAGAAATCCACACCGTCAACAACCGGGAAGAAGCCAAGTTCATTCAACACCTGCCCCTGCACTTCTGGCCGTGTTAAAAACTCAATCAAATCTGCCCCGGCATCTGGATGCGGCGCATCAGCAGGGATACCCAAACCAACCACAACGGGCATAAACCCACGCCCGGCCGGACCGGCAGGCGCCGGGAATGCCACAAATTGGTCTGGCTGCTCATTAAACGCATCCAGCAAACGAGCCGTGTGGTCAAAAGCCACCCAAACTTCACCAGAAAGCAGTGGCTCCTGCATAAACTCGTAATTAATCGACTGCGGGTGGATGGTTGGCCACAGAGTATCACGCGCCCATTCCATCATCGCCACAGCATCATCGCTCTTAAAGTTGGTCACCATACCGCCAGTGAAAGACGGGAAGAGATACCCTTCCAGGAAGCGATGGAATAAACCAGCATGAGGTAAGCCGCAGCGAGGTTCGCCTGTCTCATCCAGAATGTTCTGACACCATTGGGCAAATTGATCCCACGTCAGGGCGTTGACATCTGCACCATCTGGCAGGTAGTCCAATGCCTCTACATTCGCCGCCATGATGTAGGTGGCTTGCATCCAGGGCACGTAATAAAGAAAGTCGTCTGTGCCAAGCAAGCCTGTATCCAGGAATGCAGGCGCAATGTCACGATCTGCCAGCAAATCATCGGCAATGTCGATCATGTTCATCATGGCGTCTTCACGGGCCAACGGCGGGAAAGTGCCATGCAGTGCGCCAACAACATCAATTTCGCCGCTGCCAGCCAGCAAGATGTCCAACAAGGGGCCTTCTTCTGTGCCGGTCACATCAAAGCCGCCTTGGGCCAAAATGGCACGGAACTTTTCTTGTTCTTCCACAGGTACAAATTGGGTGGAGAAGAAAACAGCCTCGCTCATGTTGGCCATTGGGGCTTCTGGCATGGCGCTCATTTCACCCAATGGGGCAACGGGGCATGGGCCATCGCTAACCGGGTCTGGTGCCCAACATGGCGCACCTGTTTCGTTCATGAGTGTTTGCAGGTTTTCGCCTTCTTGATCCAAGACCGTGGCAATATCTTCGCCATCCAGCACAATGCGGTCAAAGGCATTGCGGTAAATTTGGTTGATTTCGCCGCCACGCTCACCCAAACCGACTGGCAGCAGCGCTGGCAGGGCATCGGGAGATGCCGCTTGGGCTGTAACTGCACCGGCTTCAATGGCAATGCCTTGGGGCAAGTTGGAGAAATCTACGCCATCGACTACCGGGAAGAAGCCCAGGTCTTTCAGAACTGCGCCTTGCACGTCTGGACGGGTGAGGAATTCGATGAGGGCTTTACCGCCTTCGGGATTAGGTGCATCGGCAGGAATGCCTAAACCAACCACGACCGGCATGAAGCCGCGTCCTGCCGGACCTGCCGGGGCCGGAAAGGCCACAAAGTTGTCTGGTTGTTCGTTGAATGCATCCAGCAAGCGGGCGGTGTGGTCAAAGGCAACCCAGACTTCGCCAGAGAGCAGTGGTTCTTGCATGAATTCGTAGTTGATGGACTGCGGATGGATGGTAGGCCACAAGGTGTCGCGTACCCAAGCCATCATTTCCATGGCTTCGGTGCTGCGCATGTTGGATACCATGCCGCCGGTAAATGATGGGAAGAGATACCCTTCCAGGAAGCGGTGGAACAGACCTGCATGAGGCAAGCCGCAGCGGGGTTCGCCGGTCTCGTCCAGTATGTTCTGGCACCATTGGGCGAATTGATCCCAGGTGAGGGCATTGACGTCGGCGCCATCAGGCAGGTAGTCCAGGGCCTGTACGTTGGCGGCCATGATGTAGGTGGCTTGCATCCAGGGGATGTAGTAGAGGAAGTCGTCTGTGCCAAGCAGGCCAGTATCCAGGAATGCAGGCGCAAAGTTGCGATCCTGTGACAAGTCATCGGCAAGGTCAATCATGTTCATCAAGGCATCTTCACGCGCAAGGGGCGGGAAGGTGCCGTGGAGTGCGCCGATGACGTCGATTTCGCCGCTGCCAGCTAACAGGATGTCTAGCAGGGGGCCTTCTTCTGTGCCGGTAACGTCAAAGCCGCCGGTTTGGAGGATGGCACGGAATTTTTCTTGTTCTTCTACGGGTACGAATTGGGTTGAGAAGAAGACGGGGGCGCCGGTTGTTTCTTCGGGCATAACCGTTTCTTCTGTTGTGGTTTCTTCAGGGGCTGGTTGTTCCTGGACGGCCGTTTCTTCAGTTGTCGTTCCTGTTTCCTCCGGCGTTTCATTATCTCCGCCGCCACAAGCAACCAAAACCAGCATCACTACCAGCATCCAGGCAAGCAGTTTCATATATTTAGACATTATCTTCTCCTTATTCTTAACAGATTCATCACATACAAAAAGCGATAGAGGGTCATTACCAAATCCTCCTCATTTTTGTCATTGGCAATACACACCACCTCCTTTAGCAAAAATAAAAAAGCCCTGTAATGCCTATTTGGCAAGCGCAGGGCCAGTCGATTGACGCACAATCAATTCTGGTTGAATAATGACATGCTCATCTTCAACCGCTTCCTTGTTAATAACTTTAGTCAAAAGGGCTACCACCATTTGGCCTAATTGTTGGGCGGGTTGGTGAACTGTAGTTAACGGCGGGTTGGTATATTCGGAAAGCAAAATATCATCAAACCCTGTCACACTGACATCTTGCCCAACCACCAACCCCTTTTCCTGAGCAGCGAGCATGGCGCCTAGAGCAAGCAAATCGTTGCAGGCAACAATGGCTGTGGGCGGCTCTGCCGCATCAAACAGGCGCAGCGCGCTTTGCCGCCCGGAACGCTGGCGGAAATTTGTTTCTACTATCATTGCGGGGTCAACAGGTATTTGATGTGCCTTTAAGCCATCAATAAACCCTTGCACACGATGGTAGGATTTT
The DNA here is from genome assembly GCA_964600035.1 of uncultured Ardenticatenaceae bacterium. Taxonomy (GTDB): domain Bacteria; phylum Chloroflexota; class Anaerolineae; order Promineifilales; family Promineifilaceae; genus CAZRIB01. Next base: position 3,651 of record CAZRIB010000363.1, read on the forward strand.
GTCAACGTAGTTGGCTCTGCGATACAGGCCAACCGGCGATGGCCTAAGCCCACAAGATGATCAACGACTTGACGAATACCCGCATAACCATCCTCATCAACATAATGAAAATGGTTGTCGTCACCTATACGGCCGAAAGAAACAAAAGGCACGTTATGTTCCCGCAAGAGATCAATACGTTCATCTTGCCTGCGGGTGCGCACCACAATAAAGCCGTCTACTCGTCGGCTGCGAATGGCTTTTAGGTAAGTGTCAATTTCTGCTTCGGGGCTGGCGGTTGAAACATTGAGATTTAACCCATGCCGGGCCATTTCCTGAATAATGCCAGATAAAAATTCACTGAAGAATGGATCTGAAAAACGGAGTTCATTGATGGCGGGGAGAATGAGGGCTATGGTATCAGTGCGTTGGCGCTGCAAGTTTCGCGCGGTGATATTTGGCTCATATCCCATTTCTTGAGCCACACGCTGTACTTCTTCACGGGTGATTGGGCTAATGTCTTCGAACCCGGCCAGGGCGCGGGATACAGTGGAAACAGACTTGCCTACCCGTTCTGCAATGTCTTTGAGGGTAACGGGCATTTTCCTCTTCCTTGTGCTAGCTAACCAAACGTTACAAATTCAGTGGGGGGAGGGCTTCTAAAACGTTTTAGTTATAGAAATAGGGTAATCTAAAACGTTTTAGAAGTCAAGCATTTTTCTTTGAAT
>CAZRIB010000364.1:0-4355 GCA_964600035.1 uncultured Ardenticatenaceae bacterium
ACCGCTGCCCTTCTGGGTGTGGCTGTTCTTTTTGCCGCCACACGCACCCATCCCTACAACCAGCCCACCACGCCGGAAGCCTTTTTTGATAAACGGCCGTCCGCTCTGCGGCTGTTGGCAGAAAATCAAGACAAAGTGCCCGGCGATCGCTTTTTGAGCATCTCCAACATCTTTTTTGACCCTGGTGATCAGGCCGAGATTGATACCATCTACCAAAATGTGCTGCCAGAACAAGCCCGGTACGATTACACGGTAGCCATTAAGCAGAAGGAGATTATTGCCCCCAATTTGCCGTTGGTTTATGGGCTGCCGTCGGTAGATGGGTTTGATGGCGGGATTTTGCCGCTGGCTGCATACAGCGAGATAGCGAGGCTGGTGCTGCCAGCGGGGGAAACGACAACAGACGGCCGTTTGCGGGAGCAGTTAACGGCCGTACCGCAGGCACGCTGGCTCGACTTGTTTAATGCGGGCTACCTCATTACAGACAAAACGGGCGACCGGTGGCACGCCATTACGCCTGACTTTGCTGCTTTTTTTGATTACCAACTGCCTGCTGCCATCCCTGCCGGGGATGAAGTGCCTTTGAGCGGTGGGGAGGGGTTTGTGGCAACGGCCGTTTACGTGGTAACAGAGATGCCGGGCGGGGTGCTGCGGCTGCCGGATGGAGAGAAACGGCCGTTAACGCCGGTGGCGGATGGTTTGTGGCGGGCATCGCTGGCGGATAACGGCCAGGAGGTGACCGGGCTGGCGTTGGCGGCTGAGGAGGCGTGGCAGGTAACGGCCGTGACGGCCGTAAATGAGAAAGACCAGACGTTTTTGCCGCTTTCTTTGGGTAATTACCGCCTCATTCACAGCGGCGATGTCAAAATTTATGAGAACAGTGATGTGCTGCCCCGCGCTTTTTTGGTGGCAGCGTGGCAATTTGTGCCAGATGTGGCGGCGGCGGTGGCGACCATGCAAGCACCGGCATTTTCTCCCGCAGAAACGGCCGTTGTGGTAGGCACAGGCACAGAAAAACCGGCAGGCACGGCGCAAACGGCAAACGGACAAGCCCTCATACAGCGCTATGAGCCGGAGCGCATCACCATCATTACAGAAAGTGATGCCCCGGCCTTGCTCGTCTTAACTGATGCCAATTACCCTGGCTGGCAGGCGGCTGTGGACGGCCAGCCTGCTCCGGTGCAAACGGTGGATGGTTTCTTTCGGGGTGTTTTTGTGCCTGCTGGCCGCCATGAGGTACATTTTTTCTTTGCCAGCGCGTCTTATCAATACGGCCGTTTGCTGACTCTTCTGGCTTTGGCTGTGTTGGGGTTGTTGGTAATTGGGGATTGGAGATTGGCGATTCGTAATTTGTAATTCGTAATTCGTAATTATTCAAAAGGATGTTTTATGACCCAAGAACTATCCCGTTTATTTGTGGCCTCTGACCTTGAAGGGACGCTTTCTAATGGCGTGACCTGGGAAGCGATGCGTAGTTATCTGCTGAAAGAAGGCCAGGAAGCGGCTTATAAACGATTTTTCCGGCGTATGCTGCCCGGTTATTTGTTGTACAAAGTCAAATTGGTGGAGGAGCGGCGTTTTAAGGAGCGTTGGATTTTGGAGATGCTTCGCTTGTTTGCTGGTTTTTCCGCTGACCAGTTTCATGATTTGTCTCAGTGGATTGTTGAGACGGAGTTGTGGCCTAAACGCAGGCAGGTTGTGGTGGATGAACTGCTGGCGCACCAGGCAAACGGCCGTTTCGTGGTTATTTTGTCCGGCATGTTCCAGCCTATGCTGGATTTGTTTGCCGCTAAAATAGGGGTTAATGGCGTGGGGACGGCCGTTTCCTTTGTAGACGGACACTTTACCGGTGAAATTATTGGTCAATTGAACGTGGGCACACAAAAGGCTGCCGCTTTGCAGGCTTTGATGAACGGCGGCCAACTGCTGGCGGCTTACGGCGATACCCATCGGGACATTCCGATGCTGGAGATGGCACAAGAGCCGGTGGCTGTTTACCCGGATGACCGCTTGAGACAAACGGCCGTTTCTCGCGGCTGGCGCATGATCACTGACTGACTGATATCCGTGAGCCGTATGCCGTGGGCCGTAAGCCGATTACGGAATACGGACAACGGATTACGGACAACGGAATACGGAATACAGATAACGGAAAACAATCTATGACACAAACCATTCTCATTACCGGCGCAACAGACGGTATTGGCCTGGCATTAGCCCGACGGTATGCGGCAGACGGTGCGCGTCTGGTGCTGGTGGGGAAACGGCCGTTATCCCAACTTGACCCCGCATTTTTCACAGACCAGACCTACTGCCAGGCCGACCTTTCCCGGCCAGATTGCGCCCAAACTGTCACCCAGTGGCTGCAAAAGCACGACATCTCCCAACTGAATGTGGTCATCCAAAATGCCGGGGTAGGCTATTACGGCCCCATCTATCAACAAACGCCGGAAAATTTGGACAGGCTGTTGGCTGTTAATTTATACGCGCCCATCCGCCTGACCCATGCCCTGCTGCCCTTTATGCCGGCAGCCAGCCAATTGGTTTTTGTGAGCAGTGTGGCGGCGGTGCTGCCTGTGCCTGCTTATGCGGCTTATGCGGCGGCTAAGGCGGCACTGGAAGGGTTTGCCCGTAATATCCGGGTGGAACTAAACGGCCGTATCCACGTGCAGGTCATTCGTCCCGGCGCAGTGCGTACCGGCATGCACCAAAAAATGGGCATTCCCCAAACCGAAATGGATTGGTCGCGCTTTCCGTCAGCAGAGGCGGTCGCAGAAAAAATGCAGCGTGCCATTGACCGGCGGCGTAAAACGGCCGTTATTGGGCTGGGGAATGGGGTCATCACCACATTGGGCTACCATTTGCCGGGGCTGTTCACGCGGCAGCAGCAAAGGCATCGCCCGGAATGGCTGCCGGATGCTCCTGTGGCGAAACGGCCGTTTGCCGTTGTCACCGGCGGCGCAGATGGCATTGGCCGGGCGCTGGCCTTGCGCTTTGCCCAGGGCGGCTTTGCGGTGGGGTTGGTAGATGTTGACCGGGTGCGCGGCCAGCAGGTGGCAGCGGAAATTGCCGCAATGGGGCAGCAGGCCATTTTCGTAGAAGCGGATTTGTGTGTGCCGGACGGATGGGAAACGGCCGTGAATGCTTTTTTGCCCCATACGCCCACTGTTTGGGTGCATAATGCTGGTATTAGCCATACCGGCTATTTTGAAAAAGAATCGCTTGAGGCCCAGCTAAAAGTGCTGGATTTGAATTTGCGTGCGCCTTTGCAGATGACGGCCGCATTGGTGCGCCAACGGGTCTTGGCAGATGAGGCCGGTATGATTTTTGTGTCGTCATTGTCCCGATTTATGGGTTATCCGGGTGCGGCCGTGTATGGGGCCAGTAAGGATGGCGTGGCTTCCTATGCCCAAAGTTTGCAGGCGGCGGCATTCCCCCATTTGCGCGTGATGACCCTGTTTCCCGGCCCTACGCGCACAGCCCACGCCCGCCGTTACAGCCCGGATAACAGCCGGGAAGATGCCCGGATGCTGCCTGTTGTGTTGGCAGATAGGGTGTTTGCGGCATGGCAAAACGGCCGTACCGTTTTGATTCCCGGTTTTACTAATAAGATGATGGCGCAGTTTGGGCACTTTTTCCCTGCTGCTGCCAGCCAGCTTATGCGCCGCCTGCTGCTGGAAAAAATGGAGTAATAAGAAGAATTATGTTTGATTCGCAACTGCGTGATGTGAAAGAGTTTGTTTTTGTCCGGCTGGTGAAGGCGTTTCGCTTGCGCCAGATTCCGCCGCTGTGGTTTACGGCCGTTTCCTTTTTGTTCGGTTTGCTGGCCGGGCTGGCATTGTGGCAGCAGCAATATGGGCTGGGCTTTCTCTTTTGGGTGTTAAACCGGGTGTTTGACGGGCTGGATGGCACAATTGCCCGCGACAATGACGTGCAAACCGATTTTGGCGGGTATGCTGACATTTTGGCCGATTTTGTGTCGTATGCGGTGATACCGGTGGGGTTGGCTGCGGGACGGCCGTCTATGGCCGGGTGGCACGCATTGGCTTTTCTGTTAACCGCATTCTATGTCAATGCGGCTTCGTGGATGTATCTGGCGGCGATTTTGGAGAAAAGGCAGGTTGTTGGACGGGACAGAACGACGATTGTCATGCCAAAAGGCATTATTGGCGGCGGCGAGACAATTTTATTTTATTCCGTGTTTATTCTCTTTTCCGGTTGGTATATTCCATTGTTTTGGTTAATGGGGGTGTTGGTGCTGGCAACCGTTCTTCAAAGGCTGGTCTGGGCACACCACAAATTGGATTAATGGTAAACAACTGTAACGATTCAGGTCTGGATTTGTTTTAGGCGGG
>CAZRIB010000365.1:0-4344 GCA_964600035.1 uncultured Ardenticatenaceae bacterium
AAGGGTTAACGGCCGTTGCCAAAAAACGCTTGCAAGGATTACACAGTGAAGAGTAGCCTGTTACCGTTTTGTGATGTCACCCCTTAGGCGGCCATGCCCCTCCGGGGCCGCTGGTATTCCACCCGCCAAGAAATAGCAAAGCCTCCCAAACCTCTGCCGGAACAGGGTGTGTTAAGGACGTGACAGGTTTGAATGTATCTACCCAACTGTTTGTGGCGGCTAACGGCCGTTTATTGACCACTTTGCCATCCAAAACCACCTGAAGCACACTATTCTCTATTTTCAATGTGGGTTTGGGCACGGCTGGCATGACATCCAGCCAGGCCTTGAACAGGTCATAAAGCGTTTTAACTTCTTTGCCCGGCTGAAGGTCGTTTGACCAGAAACCTTTATTTTTCTTCTGCCTGTCCACAAGCGGTTTAAGCAGCCTCAGTAGTTTGCATCCTGCCTGTTTGAGTGCCCGGTGAACCTCGGTAAGGGGAACGGCCGTTTCCCAACCGGCCGGCACAAATTCCTGAGGCGTGTGGCGCTGCTGCAAAATGCCCTGCCAGCGGGCATCCAAAGCGGCAGCAGCGTGGGTAAACCCCAAATCAGACAAAACGGCACTGTAAAGATACGGCCGTGCCGCCGGTACTGGATGCTCGCCATCGTCATACACAAATTCCGGTTGGGCATCATTCGCCAACAAATCCTGAAAATCCAGCCCAATTACCGGCCCAGCCACGATACAGCCAAATACATCTGCAAAGATTTCTTCCAGCCAGGGGAGCAGCCATGGCGGTTCCTGCGCCAATTTTTGCATACATTTGGCGGCCAACCCCGCAGAATGCCGAAAAACATAATGACCGACTTCATGGGGCACGGCCAAAAAGTCATTGGAGAGATGATGGCAGGAAACAGGCACACCAACCAATGCGGCTGGGGCATAAGGAATCAGGCGGATGTTGGCGGCTTTGTGGAAGTAGGTTACGGCCGTTTCCGGTTTTCCTTCCACATACCCGCCCTCAGTTGCCACATTCAATGCCAACTGTGCCAGGGAATCGGCCGTTTGCAGCGTCTTCAAAAAAGCCGCCTTCTTGCTTTGGCGCTGCTGAATAACAGTCGCCAAAAGTTGGGCATCATGCCCCACCTGCCGCAGCGTCATATCCAGCGTACACGCCGGAGGATACCACTCTGACAAAAGCAATTTATTTTGCTTAAATCCCTCCTTAAAAAAGGTAAACTGGCTTTTTCCAAAAGCAGATAATGCCTCTACTAATACTGCCAATGAAGGAAGCGCACTTGCTTCTTGCTGAAGCGCTTTCAAAAAAACCTCATGCGCCCGCCAGCGTGTTTGCCACTCCCCTGCTAAAAAAGAAGAACTGGACATCGCTTTTTCCCCTCTGTTACAAACTGTAACCTGTGTTGAGATAAAAATTGGCACTACGTACGCTAAAACAATACCGTCAGGGCATTAATCAACCGTTAAACGGCCGTGCATATCATCTTGAGGCAATTTTTGTCGCCAATAAGGAGCAAATTCAACATATAATAGCCCTTATGTTCTGTTTTTGGAGATTGGAGATTGGAGATTGGAGACCGGTGTAATCTCTAATCTCCAGTCTCTAATCTCCCGTAAGTTATTAAATCTTCATTCCTAAAGATTTCTGGCACAGAGATGTCGAGAGGTGCTTTATGAAAAACACACAATCCAAACCCGACTTGAGCCGTCGCAGATTTATTAAAGGGGCTGTGTTTACAACAGCCGCCGCTGCTGCAACTGGGGCTGGTGCGGCATTGTTAAAAAAACCGGCAGCAACGACTACGGCCGTATCCACCCAAACACCTGCTGCCCTGATAGCCACCAGCCCTCCGCCAATCGTCCAGGATAACGCAAAGTCATTAGCCCAAATGGCTGCCCTTCATGCCGAAAACACGCGCTTGCAAAGTGCGCTGGAAACCGCCCAGGCGCAATTGGCCGCTTTGCAAAGTGGCTCTCAAACAACAACGCTGGAAGCCGAAAATTTGCGAATGGAATTGGCCAGCGCCAATGAACGGCTAACTGTTTTGGGCGGACTGCTGACCTTGTATGAAGAATTGGAGAATATCTCTTTGGAAGATGTGGTAACAGAGGGGGTAACGGCGGTTTCAGAAGAATTGACTGCGCTTCTGGATCAAATTCCAATGCTGCAGGAAGGGGTAGCCGTTAGCCGTGCTGCGTTGGATGCGTTTGAAGAGAAGATACCTCTGCTGGAAAACGGCCGTGTCTGGCTGGCCGCTCAAACAACCAAAATGGAAACATTTATGGCCAATATCGAGCAATTTGTACAAGATGCTGCCGAAAAGGCGGGGCCATTTATCGAGATGTTTGTGGACTGGATGGAAAAGGTACTGCGCTGGTTACCCTTTGGGCTGGGGGAAAAAAGCGCCAACATTCTCAATGCAATCGTCGCCCTGCTGACCGAAACGCCTGCAACATTAAGCGGCTTGCAAGTTAATGTTTCTGAACCAATGGCGATGCTGCTTGGACCAACAGACCAACCAGAGGCATCTATTCGCACACAAATGGTTCAACCTGTTCGAGATCAGGTGTTGGCTAAAGCTGAAAAGGTGATTGTTCTATCGCAAAATGTGGATACAGCTTATCGTGAAAAAGTAGCCAGCCCCACAGAAACGGCCGTTGCCCGGCGGCAAGCCATTCAACAAATGATCACAACCTACCGCCAAGAGCACCAAATTTAGCCAGGCTGTTGGAAATAGAGGTAAACACCCCCCAAAATAGCCGCCGCTACAATCACCAAAAACAAAATAAATACAACCGTCATTACCCAATCAGGGTCTTCACGTGGCGGTTCTGGTTTGTACGAGCTTTTTAGTGACTGTAATTCAGGTGTTTGCTGAACGGCCGTCTGTACCGGATCAACCGGTGCAGCAACGGAATCTTCAGGCTTCACTTTCGCCATAATTTCAGGTGGAAGTTCAATCTCTTTATCGCTGTCCACTGCCTTGGAAAAAGCCTCAACCATTTCTGGTGAAATGTTGCTGCGGCCCGGAACAGGCAAATCAGGAACAGGTTCAATAGTTGGTAAATGGGAAACGGCCGTTTCCTTTCGCACTTTTGGTTTGGAATCCATCTCAGCGTGCTTCAACTTTTCCACCCAGGGCGGTACCTCTTTAGTTGGTTCCACCACAGCTGCGTCAGCCCGCTTTTTAACTTGCTTCAATGCTTCCTTAAACTTTTTCTGCTCAACATCCGGCACATCAGCTGCGACCTTTTGCAAATCATCTGCAACCCGCTCTACATCTCGCGCCAATAACACATATGCTGCACGCCACTTGTCAAACGTCAAATGTCCACCCGCACGTACTTTATCGCCAACAGCCACCTCAATATTTCCCACCTTTTCCGGCGGAATCACACAACGCAGCCGATAATCTCCTTCAACCAGCTCAAACTGGTGAATCGGGAAACGGCCGTTATCCCCCACAACATCAGGCCAAATCTGACTCACACTCCCCACAACAAATACCAAACCCAACGGCAGCTCCGTAGGAAGCTTGCCTGCCAACCGCTTATTCAAAAAATCAACCGTAATATCCATATAAAACTCCCTAATCCTCAGCCTGCACGCCTATTATACTTCAAATCCAAATATCACATTTGCAAATTTCCACATTTTTTGGCAAACTTATTAGCAGTGTTGAACAACACAAAATTTCACCCAAATTAAGGTTAAAAATTTCGGTCATAATTTGACGAAAAAAAGGCAAGTGCTATACTTGGCAACCTGAGTGCTCGTCTGGCTGAGTTAAAGTCGCTTAGTCGGCAGCAATACAAAGTTGTGTTAACTTGCCGACGTAGCTCAATTGGCAGAGCAATGCTCTTGTAAAGCATAGGTTATGGGTTCAAGTCCCATCGTCGGCTCAAAGCAAACGCTTAACAATTTGGGTCAGTGTCCCGAGCGGCAAAGGGGGCGGACTGTAAATCCGCTGGCGGAAGCCTTCGTAGGTTCGAGTCCTACCTGGCCCACCTTCATAACCATCCACTTTGATATTCCAAAGTAGACAGTGCGTCTGTCCAGGAAATAATTCGCCCACGTAGCTCAGGCGGCAGAGCACATTCTTGGTAAGAATGAGGTCATGGGTTCAAGTCCCATCGTGGGCTTCATGCCCCGTTCACCTTAGCAGCGACGCATCATGGTGATCGGGGTATTGTTGTGAATGGTGAAATCAGGCAAGACAAACACTGTCTGCCTCCAATCTGCATCAAAACAGATGCGCTATCACAATTAATGTTTGAGGGTAAATTAAAACATGGCAAAAGAAAAATTCGTACGCGAAAAACCGCATGCCAACATCGGGACC
>CAZRIB010000366.1:0-4331 GCA_964600035.1 uncultured Ardenticatenaceae bacterium
CCGCTGCACGAGGTTAAAATGCTTCTTGTCGGGCAGGGGGGCGTCGGCAAAACCTCCCTCGCCCGCCGCCTCATCCACAACCAGCCCCCGGCAGCAGGCCAGGACAAAACAGAAGGGGTGGACATTCTGGAATGGCGATTGACAATTGACAATTCACAGACGGCCGCACGCGGTTCACAAAAGACGAAAATCCGGGTACATCTGTGGGATTTTGGCGGGCAGGGGGTGTACCAGGCCACCCACCAATTTTTCTTCACCAGCCGCAGCCTCTATCTGGTGGTGATGGATGCCCGCACCGGTGAGCGGGAAAGCCGCCTGCACTATTGGCTGCGGCTGGTTAGCACCCACAGCAACAACGCCCCGGTCATCATCGTCGTCAACAAATGTGACCAGCACCCGCTGCAACTGGATGAACGGCAGCTCAAAGAAAAATACCGTTACCTGCTCGCCATTCATTACACCTCCTGCGAAACGGGCGCAGGTATCCCCGAACTGCACCAAACCATCGCCGCCGCCATCCCCCAACACCTGCCCCGTATCTACGATCGCTTCCCGGAAAATGTGCTGGCTCTCAAGGAACGGCTGGAGCAAATGCGGGCGGCGCAAACACCATACCTCACCTACGAAGAGTACGAGCGTTACTGTCAGGAGGCTGGCATCGAAGACGCCCGCGCCCAACGTGCCTGGGTAGGCATTCTGCACGAACTGGGCGTCGTCCTCAACTATCAGGACGACCGCCACCTGGAAGGCACGCACGTCCTCAACCCGGACTGGGTCACAGACGGCGTCTACCGCATTCTCACCGACCCCGGCGGCCACATTGCAGCCAACAGCGGCATTCTTCACACTGATATGCTGGACAGCATTCTGGACAGCCGCCGCTACCCCCGCTACCGCCACCCCTTCATTTTAGGCATGATGGCCCGGTTCGAGTTGTGCTTCCCCATTCCCGGCCAGCGAGATACCTACCTCATCCCCGACCTGCTGCCCACCCTCTCCCAAACCGGTTTTTTGCAGGACAACGGCCACCATCTGCAGTTCATCTACGATTACGGCGACTTTATGCCCAATTCCATCCTGACCCGTCTCATGGTACGGATGATGCACTGTCTGGAACGGGAACATTCGTGGCGCACCGGTGCAGCCCTGCGTTGGGAACAAAACCGGGCACTGGTCACCACCGACGAAGAAGCCCGCCGCCTGACCATCGAGATTGACGGCGCAGCAAACGGACGGCGCAGCCTGCTTAACAGCATCCGCATGCAGTTGGCCGCCATTCATGCCGCCTTCCCCGGCCTCGCCGTCAGTGAGCTGGTTCCCATTCCCAAGCATCCCGGCAAAAGCATCCCCTATGAGGAACTGCTCTGGTATGAACAAGAGGGAGATTTCACTCCCCGCTATGCACAAGTTCGTGACCGTATTAATGTGAAGGAGCTGCTGGACGGCATTGAAACACCAGCCATGCGGCGGGAACGGCAACTGTACCAGCAGCTGGTGGATGAGTACAATCTGGAGGAACTCAGGGAGCTTTGCTTTGTGCTGGAGCCGCCGGTGGAATTTGAGGACCTTGAGGGAACAACAAAATCGGCGAAGGCGCTGTCGCTGGTGACGTACATGGGGCGGCGGGGACGCTTAGATGAATTGGACCAAGCCATTCAACGCCTGCGGGGGAGAAGGTAGGGGTTGGAGATTGGGGGATTGGAGATTAAGAGATTGGGGGATTGGGTTATTGGTTATTGGGGTAATTAGGTAATTGGGTAATTGGGGCAATGGAGTAGCTTTTCACCCTGTCACCCCATCACCCTGTCACCCCGTCACCTTGTCACCCCATCACCCCATCACCCCGTCACAAAATCACGCCCCTAATTCTTCCAAAAAGCGAATAGAGGCCTCAATGCCCCGGTAAAAATTGGGCAGGTAAAAACGCTCATTGGGCGCATGAATCTGGTCGTCGGGCAGGCCAAACCCCATGAGAATCGTTTCCATGCCCAGGTCTGCCTGGAACTGGGCTACCACGGGAATAGAGCCGCCTTCCCGCATGAGCACCGGCGCTTTGCCAAAGGCACTTTCCAACGCTTTGCGGGCAGCCTGCATGGCCGGAATGTCCAGGTCGGTTACGCTGGCCGGTGCCGCGCCGGTAATGGTGACGTTGACTTTTACCGTTGGCGGGGCAATGGACTCGACGTATTCCTTGAACAAACGGCCGATTTCCTGCGGGTCTTGATTGGGCACAAGACGCATGGATATTTTGGCGTGGGCTGTGCTGGGCAGCACTGTTTTACCGCCAGCCCCCATATAACCGCCCACAATGCCATGCACATCCAACGTGGGACGTGCGCCCAACCGCTCCACCAGTGTGTACTCTGGTTCGCCCCAGGGCTGGGGCACGCCGGTGTCGGCCAGCCAGGCCGCTTCGTCAAAGGGGTATTCGGCCAAAATGGCGCGTTCGCGTTCGGTTAACGGCCGTACCTTGTCGTAAAAGCCCGGTATCAACACATGCCCCTGCTCATCCTTCAATTTGGCAATGATGTGGGCCAGCACATTAAGCGGGTTATCCACCCCGCCGCCAAAACTGCCGGAATGCAAATCCCGCCGCGGGCCGGTAATATCCACAAACGTATAACAAAGACCACGCAGGCCATAGACAATGGCGGGCTGCTGCTTGTTGACCATAGCCGTGTCGGAAACCAGCGCCACATCCGCCGCCAGCAAATCCTTGTTTTTGGGAATGAAGGCTGTCAAACTGGCGCCGCCGCTCTCTTCTTCCCCTTCCACAATAAATTTGACGTTGACGGGTAAACGGCCGTTGCTTTTCAACAACGCTTCCACCGCCTTCACATGCACAAACACCTGCCCCTTGTCGTCAGACGCGCCGCGCGCATACAAATAATCGTCACGAATAGTCGGCTCAAAAGGCGGCGTGTGCCACTCCTCCAGCGGGTCGGCAGGCTGTACATCATAATGCCCGTAAATAAGAACCGTTGGCTTCTCCTCACCGGCATGCAGCCAATCGGCATAAACCAGCGGATGCCGGTTTGTGGCAATAACGCGCACATTCTCCAGACCAGCCCGCCGCATGGCATCGGCCAGCCATTCAGCCGTAACGGCCGTGTCCTCATCATGCGCCGGCTGCGTACTAACACTTGGCAGGCGCAAAAACGCCTTCAACTCAGCCAACGCCGCTTCCTGTCCCTTTCGGGCTAAATCAATTGCATTTGTCATAACGTGTTCCTTTGAGAAAAGATTGATAATAATTAAAGTTGTAATCTGTTCATATCACTTCATTTCCTGGCATCAACTACTAAATCATTAAATAACCGAGATATTTCCACCGGCATCTCTGGAAGAAACTCAACTGTCAAATATGTCTTATTTCCCCCCGCATACCAGACTTCGCTCTGAAGCAGGGATTGCACTTCGCTATATAACAATTCACCGGTTTCTTGATCGAAATAATATATTTCCTTTCCTCCGATCACAGGCTCTGGCATAAAAACAGCATTCTCAATCGGATCATCATATCGTTGTTCTTTAATAACAACATATCGGCCATTTTCCATATACGCTTGCATACTTACATCAGGCCATGTTTGGCTTTCTTCCAATATCCGGTAAACCTCAGCAGTCGGTAAAACGGCAATTTCAAGGCTGCCGGGAGTTTCGTACTGCTGCTGATGTGTGCCAAGCGCTTTTAACGTTAAGTTCACCCACACACCGTCTACCAAGACAGATTGCTGGTGAATTGTGCCATCTGGAGCCATTACCAGACTCAGCGCTTCCCGGTACAGCCCGGTTTCATCTACGTGATACCACGAATCAAATACGGGGTTCTGCGGCACCAAAACTTCTATAGGGATGATTTCATCTGTGGCTGCAGAATGGTAGCCATTTCCTTTTTGCTCTTCCGGGATATAAAATTGCACTTTGACATGAAGCCAGCCCGTTTTCCCCATAAGTGCTTCTTCTTGTTTCCGTGCCAATTCAGACACCGTGTAAATGATGATGTCCATATTTGTTTGCGGTTTGTCTTTGGTTCCCAACGAGGCGAAAAACTCTTCTGCTGGCTCTTCCGCTGTGGCGGCAGATGTATTTTGCGATCCGGTTATATTGTCTGTTACTTGCCCTGGCTGTTCCTGATTGTTGAAGGAAACAGCCTCAGTACCGTTAGCGTGGGCTGGTCGTGCAGAAGTTTTTGTCTGACCTGCTGTGTCTTGAAGTGATTCACCGGCTTGTACTCGGGGCAGCAAAAGGGTAAACGTACCAAAGATAACAATTAAGGTTATCCCTGCACCGGCTATGACATATTGAAATTTGTTTTTCATTGCCAAATC
>CAZRIB010000367.1:0-4303 GCA_964600035.1 uncultured Ardenticatenaceae bacterium
AAATCGTATCTTACACAATCGCTCTATTCACGCCATTTTTTGGCGAAGGTATTGGTAAAAGCGCTCATATTTAATTATGAAAATTGGCAAAAATCCGGCAGTTCAATATAGTGCATTTGCATTAATTACCGTTGATGAAGGTGACGAGCGTCTCTATTTGCTACAATGGAATGATAAGTGGCATTTATTTAATTTGATAGGCGGTAAATTAGATAATTCGAAAGGGGATAATAATTCTTTGGCGAGAACGATTTACCGCGAATTGGAAGAGGAGTTGGGGCTTCGCAGTCAGGAAGAATTTTTGATATTGAACCAGGTGTTGGATATTGATATGAAGCAATATTCTCACCGGGAAAATCGTTCAAAACTGTATCACTTTTCTGTTTTTGAAGTCGATTTATTCCCCCGTTTGCCAATGAGCCAGGACCAGAGAACTTATGCGGCAAGGTGGCTTTCTACAGGGCGTGAAAATATTTTTGCCAGTAAAGAAGAGATTGTAAGATTGAAAACGAATGACGGCCGGCCAATATCGCCAACGACAAAGGCTATTTTGTTGGCGTTAGGGGAGCTGCACCCTTCTCAGGCGCTGGAACGGCCGTAACCCATCCCCGGATCTACCAAAAAATTGAAAATAAAAAAGGATGCCTTGTGAGCATCCTTTTTTGTGTTGGTTTAGGAAAAGCTTTATTCAGCAGAGACGCGTGCACGTGCTGCTGCCAAAGCCGCCATCAGACGACCCTTACGGCGTGCTGCATTGCGCCGATGTATTTTGTGTTTCCGCGCTGCCTTGTCCAGGGTACTGTAAGCTTTTTGAGCAACTTGCTCTGCTTCATCCAGCTTGCCTTCTGCAATAAGAGCGTTTGCGTTCTTAATGTAGGTGCGAGCTGCTGCACGATACCGACGGTTTAATTCGGTACGTTTTGCTGTTTGCCGAATACGCTTTTTGGCAGATTTTGTGTTAGCCAATTTTATCCTCCATACAAATGCCTAGTGTTTTTCTTTACACAGGGCGTGAGAGCGACGAGGATGATAGCATAAAGGGGTGTTTATGACAAATAAACTGAGAACTGCCGGGTGTTGGTTATGGGTTGGCGGTGTATGTTCTGAGTAATGTGGCAGGTTTATGTGCTTGAATGGTGTATGCCCCCAGTTTTGCTGGCAGCAAGGTGAATTGCACGGCCGTTACCTGCATGCCATTCACTTTCACTTCACCGTCCAGCACACCCCAAATTTCCAGAGTACGGCCGTTGCATTCCCCGGTAAAAAGTGCATTTTCCCCCATCTGTACCCGTTCAGTTACAAAATAGCGGTTTTGGCACAAAATTTCCCGGTGTAAATCTGCTGTTGTTTCAATGATTTTGGGAACGGGCAGTGTGGGGGCAATTTGCTGGAAGTTGATGACGTCCATTGCCTGCGGGATGTGTAACGGCCGTGCCACGCCATTTTTTTTGCGATTCCAGTCATACACCCGATATGTTGTGTTTGAGTTTTGTTGTATTTCTGCAATAACCAACCCGCTTAAAATGGCGTGCAGCGATCCGGCTGGCACACAGATTGCATCACCAACATTCACGGGAATCTCATGGAGATGCCGCTCCAATGTGCCTTCTTCAATCGCCTGGCGGAACGCTTCTGGTGTGGTTCCGGGTTTTACGCCCAAAATGATTTTGGCGTCTGGTTCTGCAAACAGCACGACCCACATTTCTGTTTTTCCCAGTTCATTGCCTTCGTGCGCCAGCGCGTAGGCATCATCTGGATGGACCTGGACAGATAATTTGTCGTTGGCGTCTAACAGTTTGATGAGCAGGGGGAATTTGCCCCTTTCCAGTGCCCAACTGTTGTTTGTGCCTATCAGGTCTAGACCCAGGTCAAGGGTGAGGGCGGAGAGCGTTTTGCCAGCGTAACGGCCGTTAATCACTTCCGTATCGCCATCTGGGTGGGCGGCAATTTCCCAGCTTTCGGCAATGGTTTTGCCTTCAGGTAACGGCCGTTTCACCTTTTCCGCCAAATTTCGGCCACCCCAAATGTAATCTTTTAGAACAGGTTGAAAAAGTAGAGGGTAAAGTTCATGCTGCATAAAAATCTAACCTTTGCAAGAAGAGAGATGGGAGAATAGAGATTAAAGATTAAAGATTGGAGATTGGAGATTGACGATGAATTCTGTTCAATTCTCCATTCTCCATTCTCAATTCTCCATATTCAACTGAAATTTCAAAAACGTTACACCCA
Organism: uncultured Ardenticatenaceae bacterium; assembly: GCA_964600035.1. GTDB lineage: Bacteria > Chloroflexota > Anaerolineae > Promineifilales > Promineifilaceae > CAZRIB01. The sequence goes on from CAZRIB010000367.1 coordinate 2,230, forward strand.
ATGGCGGCAGCGTCAACACAATCGATTGTGCCTGATCATGCCAGGGTGTAGGCATACTTTCCATTGGGTTTTCATTAATGACATTGCTGCCACCAAAGCGATGGGCGTCGCTGTTTAGCACTTCGTGGTAAATGCCTGCTTTGGGCACACCCAGCCGGTAATCATGACGAACGACAGGTGTAAAATTGCAGGCGGCAATGATCATATCGCCTGTTTGTGGGTTATGGCGGGCAAAGGCCAGCAAGCTGCGCTGATGATCCCGAAAATCCAGCCAGGTAAATCCTTCCCATGAATTGTCTTCGGCAAACAGGGCGGACTCTCGCTGATAAAGTTGGTTGAGTTCTCGCATAAATTGCTGCAAACCCTTGTGCTTCTCATCCTGATCGAGTAAGTACCAGTCCAGACTGCGGGCTTCACTCCACTCCTGCCATTGACCAAATTCACCCCCCATAAACAGCAGTTTTTTGCCGGGATGTGCCCATTGGTAGCCATAGAGCAGGCGTAAATTTGCAAATTTTTGCCACACATCACCCGGCATTTTGTCTAACATGCTCTTTTTCAGGTGGACAACTTCGTCATGGGAAAAAGGCAGCAGGAATTTTTCGCTGAATGCGTAGAGTAAGGAAAAGGTTAATGTCCCCTGATGGTATGAGCGGTAGATAGGGTCATTGCTCATGTATTGCAGGGTGTCGTGCATCCAGCCCATATTCCATTTCAGGTCAAAGCCGAGGCCGTTTTCGGTGGTGGGTTTGGTTACGCCGGGCCATGCCGTGGATTCTTCGGCGATTGTGAGGACATGGGGGTAATTTTCATGTACGGCCGTATTGAATTTGCGCAAAAAGTCGATGGCTTCGATGTTTTCGCGGCCGCCGTAGCGATTGGGAACCCATTCGCCGGGCTTGCGGGAGAAGTCCAGGTAGAGCATGGAGGCGACCGCATCGACGCGCAAGCCATCGATGTGGAATTTGTCTAGCCAGTAGATGGCGTTGGAGATGAGGAATTGGCGGACTTCGTTACGGCCGTAATTAAAAATCAACGTCCCCCAATCAGGATGCGCCCCTTTTCTGGGGTCTTCATGCTCATATAAATGTGTGCCATCGAAAAAGCCCAGGCCATGTTGGTCGGTTGGGAAGTGGGCTGGAACCCAGTCCAAAATAACACCAATGCCATTTTGATGACAGGTGTCTACAAATGCCATAAATTGGTCTGGCGTGCCAAACCGGCTTGTTGGGGCAAAGTAGCCGGTTACCTGGTAGCCCCATGAGCCATCAAATGGATGTTCGGCGATGGGCAGCAGTTCTATGTGGGTGTAGCCCATTTCTTTTACATAGGCGACCAGTTCCTTTGCCAGTTCTTCATAGGTTAGCCATTCCCAGCCATTTTTAAGCCGCCATGAGCCTAAATGGACTTCGTAAATGCTGATGGGGGATTGGTGGCTGTTGTGGTGGGCGCGTTTTGCCATCCAGTCGTCGTCATGCCATTGGTATTTGTCTATGTCCCAAACGATGGAAGCGGTGTTCGGCCGTAACTCGGCGTAGAAACCAACGGGATCACTTTTTGTGACCATGTAATTTTTGTAGTTGGTTTTTATTTCGTATTTGTACAAATCCCCTGCTTGTAAGCCGGGGATGAAAATTTCCCAGATGCCGCTGGCTGGGTGCAAGCGCATGGGATGACGACGGCCGTCCCAATTATTAAACGAACCAACGACACTTACCCGGTGAGCGCTGGGCGCCCATACCCGAAAAACAACGCCAGAAATGCCTTCTGCTTCTGCCAGGTGTGCCCCTAAAAATTCGTATATGTGTTGGTGTGTGCCCTCTCCGTGCAGGTATTCGTCTAATTCGGCGAGCATGGGGCCAAAGCGGTAGGGATCTTCATAGCTGAAGGTGCTGCCGGTGTTTAGTTTGGCTTCCAGCCGGTAGGTGATGGGCAGGCTGGTGTTGGGCAAGGTGGCTTCGTATAGGCCGTCCGGGTGGATGCGGTGCATGGGTACGGCCGTTTCGTTCCAGACAACCTTCATTTCAACCGCATCAGGCAAAAAAGTGCGAACAGCCACGCCCCCATCCACTTC
>CAZRIB010000368.1:0-4280 GCA_964600035.1 uncultured Ardenticatenaceae bacterium
GGCTGGGACAGAGCGGGAAGGGGTGCTAACGGCCGTTTCCGACCAGTTCCCCGCGCGTCATGCCAATCTCACAGCTTTGTTTACGCCGGGCTGGCAAGCCCTCACCCCGGATGAACAGGAGGCAGTCAGCCAATTGGCATTATTTACGGCCGATTTCTCCAGCGAAGAATGCGTCACAGTGACAGGTGTGTCGCCAACTATTTTGGTGCAGTTGTGGGAAAAGTCGTGGCTGGAACGGCTGGCAAACGGCCGTTTTCGGCTTGTGCCTTTGGCGGGCTGGTTTTTACAAAAACAAGGCAATGTGTCGTCACCAAAAGCTGCGACAAAATGGCAGCGCTGCCTGACCGATACATTAGCCGGTTATCTGCCTCGCCTGCGTGGGCGTGACCCATTTGCTGCCCTTGCCCAACTGCATTCACACCAGTCGCTCATTACACAGTGGCTGCACTTTTTGCCATCTGTGGCCCGTGTGGTGGAAACGGCCGCAGTAACCCGGGCCGCCTATACCATCTTCCACTATTACGACATGACCGGCCAATACAAAACGGCCGTTTCCCACCTGCAAGAAAAAGCCGCCGGCATGATAACTGCCCGTGGCATATTGCTCGGCATCATTTTGTTGGCACAAGGTTGGTTTCAAAAACAATTACGCCGGTCAGGGCGGGCTGTTTACCTGCTTCAGGCGGCTGTGAAAAACATAACTGCCGGACAATCGGACAACCCCGCCCTCATTTTGCCACTGGCCTACCTGGGGGCCGCATTGCAGGCAGCAGGCGAGTATGAAGAGGCAGAGCAGCATATTCGGCGCAGCCTGGCTTTGGCGCAGGCGCATGGTGATTGGTTCGGCGTATCATTGGCCCTGAATGCAGCCGGAAAGATGGCCTGGCTGCAAGGCAATCTCCCCGCCGCCAAACAACATCTGTCCCAAAGCCTTTCCCTCAAGCAGATTGTGGGGGATGTGTGGGGCATGGCCTACTGTTATCAAAATTTGGGCGATGTGGCCGTCAGCTCAGGCCATTATGCCGAGGCGCGATTGCAATATGAGGCAGCTCAAACAGTGTGGGCACAGGCTCATCACACTGGCCGTCTGGCCGATGTCCGGGAGAGGCTGGCATATCTGGCGCAGCAGCAAGATGATTGGCAAACGGCCGTTGCCCACCTGGAGCGGGCACACCATCTTTATGCCGCCATGGAAGATAACGTGGGCGTGGTCAATGTGTACATTCGCCTGGCACAGTTAATGCGGCAGTTGGCGGCATATGATGAGGCATATCGGTATTACACGGCTGGTTTGCGCACGGCCGTTGCCCACCAGCTTACGCCAAAAGCCATTGAGATTTTAACCAGTTTCGCCCACATGCAGTTGGAAAAGCCATACCATCAACGGCATACAGCCAACAGCCAGGCAGATGAAGCCATTGAGGCGTTGTTGGCACAATTTTCCCAAATTGTGCAAAATCGTGCTGCCATTCTGCCGCCAGATGAACTGCCGATGTTAGCCAGAGAGCTGCTGCTCCGATTTCCCATACCAGCTATCAGGCAAGAAGGGATGAAACCATGAACAAGAAGACGTTTTCTTTTTCTATTCGGTATGCATTGCCGCTTTTGTTTGCATTGCTTATCTTGAGTACGGCCGTTATTGTAGGCACACTCGCCTTCAGTCGGGGGCAGGATGTGGTGAATGACATGTCAACCCGATTGGCACAGGAAACGACAGCGCGCATTGAGCAGCATGTGCTGGCTTATCTGGATGCGTCTCATGTGGTGCTGGAAATGAATGCCGCCGCCGCCCGGTCAGGCAAGGTAGACTTTACCAACCTGGAAGAAGTGACCGCTTTCTTCTGGCAGCAGGTCAGGCAGGGGCAGGGGGTGTCGTTTTTGTCTTATGGCAATGAGCAGGGGGAGTTTGTGGCGGTGGAGATGACACCGGAAGGCGGGGTGCTGCGTTTGCGTGATGAAACGACAGCCCCGGAGCGGATGGAGTACCGGCTGAATGCGGCTGGTCAGCCGGAGAAGCTGCTGAAAACACAGGTGTATGACCCCAGGGAACGGGATTGGTATCAAACGGCCGTTTCTGTCAATGCCAGTACGTGGAGCGATATTTATCAACTGGCCTCCCGCCCGGAGCTGGCAATTAGTCCGGTACGGCCGTTAACAGACGAAAACGGCCAAACGGTTGGGGTGCTGGCCTCTATCCTCACCTTGCAGCAAATCAGCGATTTTCTGCAAGCACTCCCCATTGGCGAAACCGGCGAAGCCTACATTATGGAGCGTAATGGCAGCATTGTTGCCAGCTCTGTACCGGAGCCGCCCTTTGTAACCAATGAGCAAGGCGAACAGGAGCGGTTGATGGCGACAGCCAGCAGCAATGCCCTGATAAAGGAAACGGCCGCTGCCACCCTTGCTCACTTCCAAAACACCGGGCAAACTGTCCTTAACACCGGCTTCCTTTACACCAGCAGCAGTGACGAAAAGTATTACATTCAGGCAGCCACTCTGAAAGATGGGCGCGGTCTGGATTGGATAATCGTTGTTGTCATTCCTCAGTCAGACTATCTTGGCCCCATTACCGCCCGTGTGCAGACAACTTTTCAGGTTGCGCTGCTGGCGGTTGTGGCCGCTGTGGGCATTGGCATAGGCACAGCCCGGTGGATTATTCGCCCCATTTTGGCGCTGGGGGAAACGGCCGTTTCTGTGGAACAAGGCATATACGATCTGACCCCCTTGCAGCCAATAGAAAAGCGCAGTGACGAATTAGGCAGCCTGGCGCGCGTCTTCAGGCGCATGGCGCAAGAAGTAAAAGAACGGGAAGATAAACTGAAACAGCAGGTGCAAAAACTGAAAATTGAAATAGACGAAGCCAAAAGCCAAAAGCGGGTACAAGAAATTGTGGAAAGCGATTTCTTCAAATTTTTGGAAGCCAGTGCGGAAAAAATGCGTCAGCGTCGCCATGCGCGGCGGCAGCAGCGACCCGAAGAATAAAGGAGCGTTTCTATGAGCCGTATTATTTCTGTCCACTCTTTTCGTGGCGGCACGGGCAAATCGAACAGCGTTGCCAATTTGAGTGCACTGATGGCAGCCCAAGGGCTGCGCGTGGCGGTGCTGGACACGGACATTCAATCGCCGGGTATTCATGTATTATTTGGCCTGGATAGTGGTGACATTGACAAAACGCTAAATGATTATTTGTATGATCGCTGCGCCATTGAGGAAGCGGCAATGGATGTGACGCACCGGCTGAATGTGGCGGTAAACGGCCGTATCTTTCTCATTCCTTCCAGCATTGACCCCGGCGACATCGCTTATGTTATTCGGCACGGCTATGACCCGGCCAAATTGAATGATGGCTTTGAAGATTTACTGGATGCGCTGGATTTGGACGTGCTGCTGGTGGATACGCACCCCGGCTTGAATGATGAAACGCTGCTTTCCATTGCCGTCTCTGATGCCTTGGTCATTATTTTACGCCCTGACCAGCAAGATTATCAGGGAACCCACGTGACAGTGCAGGTAGCCAAACGGCTGCATGTGCCCCAACTGCGCCTTTTTGTGAACAAGGTGCCCCCTTCGCTTGACATTGAGGATGTGCGGGTGCAGGTGGCGGAGACGTATGGTTGTCCGGTAACGGCCGTGCTGCCGCACTCAGATGAGATGATGGCGCTGGCCAGTTCTGGCATTTTTGCCTTGCATTTCCCGGAACACCCGATTACGCAGCAGTTGAAAACGGCCGTTTCCGATTTGCTGGCCGACAGTTAACAGGAAGGCTACCAGATGTCCCCGTTGACAACCTGGCTGGAATTAGTCACCTCTCTGCCTGAAGTGGAAGGCGTTTCGATGATGGATTTACTCCATTACCCGCCCCGGCTGCGCCAATTGTTACAACAATTGTTACGCCAGCGTCGGGTAACGGCCGTTACGCTGTCCCAATTGTTAGAGCTGCCGGAACAGGAAACAGCCCAATTGCTTTCCATCCTCATTTACAAAGGTTACCTGCAATCCGCAGGCAAAGATGCCAGTGGTCACACGTTATACCGCGTACGTTTGCAGCAGGTACACGGCCGTAATCTCTCCAATTTACCTGATGACTTGTTCGAATAAGCGCAGCGCACCTTAGAATTAAACCGTATATACCTTACGATAATGGGATTTAACAAAAGCTATTGGCAAACAAAAATTATTAACATACCATACTGACATGGGTACACATCTCACCTCTCTTGTTCCACAAAACGACTGGTACGCCATCATTGATTTGGTCACCCAGAGCGTGGACAGCCCGC
>CAZRIB010000369.1:0-4277 GCA_964600035.1 uncultured Ardenticatenaceae bacterium
CTGGAAAACACTCTGGGCGGCGAAGTGTACAACAACCGTGCCTATGACAATACCTTGGGCATACTCATTGTGCTGCTGCCCCAGTTGACATCCAAAATTTCGGCAAATACCAAAATTTACGACAACATTGTAGAAGATAATAACCACGAAAACTTTGCGCCAAGTGGCTTTGCCCGTATTGCGCCGCCGGGTGTGGGTATTTTGCTGTTGGCAACGGACAATGCAGAGGTGACCAATAACACCATTCGCAATAACAACACAACCGGCGTTGCCGTCTTTAGCCTGACAGGAACGGGTTCATTTGATACCAATGAGATTGATGTTGGCCCGCTGCCGGAAGGAAATTGGGTGCATGGCAATCATTACGAAAACAACGCCACTGACCCTGATCCGTTTGTGGCTGAGTTGGGTATTCCGGCGGCTGATGTGATGTGGGATGGCTCTGGACATGATAACCGCTTTAATGAAGAGGGCGCGTCTTATTTTCCGCCGCTGCTGCCCGGCGATGGCTGGCCGGGGCTGCTGCAGCGCGGGTATGAAAACATTTTGAATTTCCTGGTAAGTCAGTTGTTGTAGTCACTAACTGCGCCGAGATCGACAAAAAATTGTCGATAGAATTATAAATGGTGAATGGTGAATGGTGAATTGTGAATGAGGCATCCGGTTCACAATTCACCATTTACAATTTATCCGGTCCTTATGGCAGGGTATGTGCATGTGGAGGCAGTATGCTATGTAATATTTTTTGTTTTGATTTGTACAGTTATAAGGAATCTATGAGATTGTAAAAGAATTTTGCTTCCGCGATGAGGTTAAGAAAGATTTGTTTTGAGACGCGAGATGCTCTTTGGGGTGATTGATGAATTAAGAGCCAACGGCCGTTTGTTTGAATGCGAATATGCGGCCTTGATTCATAATAAGCGATAATTGAAGGTGTAAAAATCTTCTGTAATTCATCTTCATATGGGGATTGAATTAAGACATGTTTGGTCTGTATGCCAGTAATATAGTTTTGGGTTAATAACCATGTATCAGCCCAGTCAGGTTCTCTAAACCAAATAACGGGGAATTTTTTTGGAAAAATATCTAGCAACAAAAAGGTTACTATGGGACTGTAGTGGCGTCTGTTTTTCACAATGGTTATTGTTTGATAATCAAAAATGCAGGCAGGTTTTTGTTCGATGGTTCCATCCAATAAATTCCTAACCTGGTACAAATTATTTGGAGAGCGTGGTAAAAATGATTCAACTTGCAGCAATGTATAGGGTGGAAAATTGACAGGTTTCTCTATGTAGTTCCAATGAAGTATTTGAGCTGTTTCTTTAAAATATTGAGCACGAGGTAATTGATGTGGACGGTTTTTTGATTTTCTAAGCATGGTGGTTTTTCCTTGCTTAATTTTAATTGAAGTATAGTTGCAAGTGAAGATTATGTTTTTATCTGATAATGAATAATGAAACGGCCGTACAGAGATAAGCATACGGCAATTCAAACCATTCCTACAAATGGAGCACAAATGAGCGATCATACAATTTACCAAAGACCTGCCGAACTGCTTCAAAAACTCATCCGCTTTGACACCACCAACCCGCCCGGCAATGAGGCAGCCATCGTGGCTTACATTGCCAGCTTGTTGGCCGATGCCGGCATTGAATCGGTGCAGTACGCGAAAGACCCAAACCGGCCTAATTTGGTGGCACGGCTAAAAGGAAACGGCCGTGCCGCGCCGCTGCTGCTGCAAGGCCATGTAGACGTCGTCACCACCGCCAACCAACAGTGGCAGCACGACCCCTTTGGCGGCGAATTGATAGACGGGTACGTATGGGGGCGGGGCGCATTGGACATGAAAGGCGGCGTCGCCATGATGGTGGCCGCCTTTTTGCGTGCCAAAGCAGAAAACGCAGACCTGCCCGGCGATGTCATTCTCACCATTTTGGCCGATGAAGAAGACGGCGGCCGTTTTGGCGCAAAATTCCTGGTAGACGAACATCCAGAACTGTTTACCGGCGTTAAATATGCCATTGGCGAATTTGGCGGGTTTACGCTGGATATGTTCGGCCAGCGCTTTTACCCAATTATGGTGGCTGAAAAACAAATTTGTTGGCTGGAACTGGTAGTGCACGGGCCGGGTGGACATGGGTCACGGCCGTTACGCGGCGGCGCAATGGCAAAACTGGGCACATTACTCACCCGGCTGGACCAAAACCGGCTGCCTGTGCATGTGACACCGGCGGCAGAAGCAATGTATGGCGCAATGGCCGCCGCCCTGCCAGAACAATTCCGGCCACTGTTTATGGGGCTGCTCAATCCAGAAACCACAGACCAGATTTTGGACAATCTGGGTGAGCAGGCACGCCTGTTTGACCCGATGTTTCACAACACAGTCAGCCCAACGATTGTGCGCGGCGGGCACAAGGTGAATGTGATTCCCAGTGAAATTCGGCTGGAAGCAGACGGCCGTTTACTGCCTGGCTTTACCCCAGATGACCTTGTGCGAGAACTGCGTGATTTGATTGGCGATGATGTGGAAATTCATGTCAAGGCGCATGACCCTGGGCCGGCCGCGCCCAATATGGGGTTGTTTGCGACGTTGGGCAAAATTGTGGAAGAGCTGGATGGTGCGGGAACGGCCGTACCCCTCATGCTTACCGGCGTGACAGATGCCCGCTTCTTCTCCCAGCTGGGCATTCAGACCTACGGCTTCCTGCCCATGAACCTGCCGCCAGATTTTCGCTTTACCGACCTCATCCATGCCGCAGATGAACGTGTTCCGGCGGAAGCCATTGCATTTGGGGCAAATGCCGTCTATCAGGCACTGCTGCGTTTTCATGATTAAGACAGGGCTGGTGGTTTACAGTTCGCGCCGGGACATTTCTTGCAAAACGGCCGTTAACTGTGCGTTGGTAATAGGGGCTTGCAAGCGAACCTCACCGATTTCCACCACAGGGATAATCAGATGATACGCCCGCAGTAAATCCGGGTCATTGTAAATATCAATTTCCACCAGAGAATGGGGATAAACAAGCGACAAGGCTGCCAATTGTGCTTTTACATCTTCGCATAAATGGCAGCCTTGTTTTGTGTATAACTTGACCGTGAGCAATGTGTAATCCTCACATGGTAAATTAGCCCAATATGCCCATTACGGTTGTATCAATACAAATTGCCAGCAAAAGAATCATCAAATAGTAATTGGATGACATGAACAAGGCGCGGGCATTTGGCTTGGAGGGGTCTTTGATGAGCATCACATTGCGCCGGAACAAATCGAATGTGATGAGAGATACCGGAATGATGTAGAGCCAGCCTAACGTTGGCAGGATGACCAGCAAGATGCTGGCCAGACCCGTTGGGACTGTGTGCGACATGACCCACCAGGCGGCTTGTTTAGGGGTTACCTGTGTGGGCAGCATGGGCACATCTACGCGAGAGTAATCTTCTCTGTAGAGGATGGCAAGGCTCCAAAAATGAAAGGGTGTCCACAAAAACAGAATTAAGGAAAGAACGACTGCTCCGGGGTCGTTCCAGTGCCCGGCGGCGGCGCTGCCGCTTAACACGGCCGCACTGCCAGCCGCACCCCCAATGACGATGTTGAGCAGTGTGCGTGGCTTTAACCAAATGGTGTAGATGCCGACGTAGATGAATGCACCAAGCAGCAAAAAGAAGGTTAGTGGTGGGTTGGAGGGATAAACAGCCAGGGATGGAATGAGAATTAATGCCAGCCCCACAAAGGGAACCCAGTGAGGATTGGGGATGTCGCCGTTGACTAACGGCCGTTTCCGTGTCCGCCCCATTGCCCCATCAGATTCCCGCTCCCAATATTGGTTAAGCGCCGACGCGCCTGCCGCGGCCATGCCACCCGTAACCAGCGTAATGAAAAGCGTTTTCAAACCGGGCCAGCCCCCTGCGGCTAAAAACGCGCCGCTGGTTGCCGCCATCAACAGCAAAAAAACAATGCGCAGCTTGAACAACACAACAATCGTGTGCATCCATTCCCGCCAGCGCGACTGCTTTTTTGAGGTCAATTGAGGTATGACTTGCTGTGAAGCTTGCGAAATGGCGCTTTCTCCCACCGGACTTCTCTCGGTCATATTGGATAATGACATTTTCCCTCCAAATAGCGTTTCAGCTTCGGCTCCCACATTGGGGCTGTTCAAGTTCGGCGGATTGTAGCAATTCTTACTTGCTTCAACAAATGAGAAGATGGCGGAGGAGGATGGTGAATGGTGAATGGTAAATGGTGAATGGTGAATGGTAAATGGTGAATGGTGAATGGT
>CAZRIB010000370.1:0-4276 GCA_964600035.1 uncultured Ardenticatenaceae bacterium
CCAGGCTGGTTAATTCACATTCATTCGACTACCCACTCATAATGCGGAGCAGATTTGGGCGACAAATAGCCCACCGCAACCAGCAGCAGACCGGCCACCAGTACCACGCCTGCTTCCCAGGCCACGCGCCCCTGCCACAAAGCCGTCAAATGACGAATCAGCCGGTCGAATATATCTGTCATAGCTAATTGGGACATACTGGGCGCGGCTGGCAGCACAACGGCCGTTTCCCAAAGCATGGTGCTGATGGCTGGCGCACCAAACACCACCAGCAGCGCCCCGCCGCCTGCCAACACCATTGGCCAGCCCCACCACAACCCCAGCGTGCGCCAACTGCGCACCACAAACAAGGCCATCATCAACAAACAGCCTGCCGGAACAAGCCAAAACAGCCATGCCCACTGCTGTGCCAACCGGAAACGTTCGCTTACCTGGGCAAATTGCGCCTCTGTTTGCCGGCTGGCCGCCGTTTGTGTTTGGTCAAACAAAGCCACAGTTAACTTATCATTTTGTTCCACAAGCTGCGGGTTGGTATCCAGCGTTTGCACCAGTAAAGTGTGAATTTCGGCTGTGGCGCTGCTGGGGTCTACATTTGGGGGAATGCATTCCGGCAGTTCTACCGGCCCGGACAGGTAATCTATCGGCCCGTCGGCTGGCTCTGGGCATTCTGGCAGGCTGCTTATGAGGGCGGCAACGGCCGTTAACCCTTCTGGCCCGCGCATTCTTTCCAAAATTGGCCCCAAATCAAACGTTAACTGGGCGGCCGACATATCGCCGCTTTCCAGCGCATCAAACACCGCGTCAACGGCCGTATCTGCCTGCACCTCTACCCACTCCGGCGGCACAACGGCCTGCACAGCCACGGCAACGGCCGTGTCATCAAACGGCGGCAGCGTCACCCCCTGCGCTTCTGCCTGCGACCGCACCAAATCCACCACCATTTCTGGCGCGCTTTCTACCACTGTGGTGCTAAATGTGCCCAAACTCAACTTCAAAGCGTTGCGATTGGTAGCCACCTGCACCATGTTTACCACCAGCAAAGCGGCAACGGCCGTTACCACAAATACACCTGCCAACGCCAATCCAATGAACCGAAATAATGCACGCATAAAAACTCCCGTAAACGTAGTTAATTAATAATTAATCATCAATCATTAATTAATTAATGATTGATGATTGGGTTATTGGTTATTGGGAGATTGGGAGATTGAATCCCCGTCACCCTTTGCCCAACTGCTCTTTTGCCAATTCCGCCAAAAACCAGCGGTCTTCTTCGCTCAATTCGGCCGTTAGCAGCAAATCTGGCCGCCGCTCCCATGTGCGCCGCAGCGCTTGCTGCCGCCGCCATTGGGCAATCTTGGCCGCATGCCCGGAACGCAGTACATCGGGCACTTGCCAGCCACGAAAATTGGCCGGTTTTGTGTAATGCGGCCCTTCCAGCAAACCCGTTGCATAACTGTCCTGGTCTGCCGCCCCTTCTGCCCCCAAAACACCGGGCAGCAGCCGCACCACGGCATCAATCACGACCATTGCCGCCAGTTCCCCACCCGTCAGCACATAATCGCCAATGGAAATTTCGTCTGTTACCAGGTGCTGGCGAACACGCTCATCGACCCCTTCATACCGGCCACAAAGAAAAACCAATCGCTTGTGTTGGGTTAATTCCTGAGCAACTTGTTGGGTAAACGGCCGTCCCTGGGGCGAAAGCAAAATAACAGGAACATCGCCAATCTCCGGTTGAGATTGCGAATTGGAGAACAGCGATTCTACAGCTCTAAACACCACATCCGCCTTTAACACCATGCCGCCGCCGCCGCCAAATGGCGGTTCATCTGTTACACGATGCTTTCCTGTAGCATAGTCGCGCAGTTGGTGTAGATGGTAACGTACCTGCCCCATCTCCTCAGCTTTGCCTAATATACTGGCCTGGAGATACGGCCGTATCACCTCTGGAAACAACGTGATGACATCAATATCCATAACCAACCTGTCCTTAAAAAATTCATGATTAATCAATTAAAGGGTAAAGCAAATCAGGCACGCTTGCCAGCTTGAATTATCCCTCATCGCCCGGCAAAAGCGGCAGAGATGCCGTGACGGCCGTCCCTCTGTATAATCCACCAGCTTGAATCATCAACCATTATTCATTATTTCAGAGGTTTCCCAATGAACATACTCATCACCGGACATCGCGGGCAGCTTGGTTCTGCCCTAATGACAGCCCTTGCCGCCCACAACCCCACTGGCATCGACCTGCCGGAAGTAGACATCACCGACCGACAAGCACTGCTGGCACTTTTCCACACCGTCAAGCCAGACATTGTGATCCATTGTGCGGCATATACCAATGTAGATGGCTGCGCCAAAGACCCGGCACTGGCCTACAAGGTGAATGGTTTGGGTACGCAAAACGTGGCGCTGGCCTGCCAACAGGTCGGCGCGGCACTGGCCCACATCTCTACAAATGAAGTGTTTGGCGGCGAAAACCCTAACGGCTATGAAGAGTGGATGCCGCTAAACCCGTGCAATGCTTACGGCCGTTCCAAAGCCCACGCCGAATTTTACGTCCGCTCCCTCCTGCCCCAACATTACATCATCCGGCTGGCATGGCTCTTTGCCCCAGGCGGCCGTAACTTCATCCACGCCATTCTCAACCGTGCCCGGCAAACCGGCCAACTGCGCGTGGTCACCGACGAAGTAGGCAACCCTACCTACGTCCACGACCTTGCCGCCGCCATTGCCCAGCTCATCCAGACCGGGCAATACGGCACATACCACTTCACCAACGCCGGTTCCTGCTCGCGCTGGGAATTTGCCAATGAAATTTTGCGCCAGGCCAAGCTGGAACACGTGACAAACACCCCCATTTTGGGCAGCGAATTCAAGCGAGCCTCAACACCGCCGCGTTGGGGTGTGCTGCACAACATTGCGGGCGCGGCCATTGGCATTACGTTACGGCCGTGGCAGGAAGCCCTTGCCGAATACATACAAAAATACGACAAAGCATAACCCAATCCTGTGCCCATTAGATTATCTGTGACATGACCACACCAAAAGCGTCAATCATCATTCCCCATCTGAACGGCAAACACCACCTGGATGACTGCCTGCAATCCCTGCGCCGCCAAACCTACACCAACTTTGAAGTAATTCTGGTGGACAATGGCTCTACAGACGGCTCACAGGAATATGTACGCCGCCACTTTCCGGAGGTACGCCTGCTGGAATTGGGGCGCAATTTTGGCTTTACCGGCGCCTGCAATGCTGGCTGGCAAGCAGCCAAAGGCGACATCATCATTTTGCTAAATAACGACACAGAAGCCCACCCCGATTGGCTGGCTAATGTGGTTGATGCCTTCGACCGTCACCCCAAAGCGGGTATTGTCGCCAGCAAAATGCTGCTCTTCGACCGGCGAGACCATTTGCACACGGCCGGTGATTATGTGCGCATCGATGGCATTCCGGGTAACCGCGGGGTTTGGCAGCGTGATGAAGGCCAGTATGACCGCGAAGAACTGGTTTTTTCGGCGTGCGGCGGTTCGGCAGCTTACCGGCGGGCGCTGTTGGCTGAAATTGGCTTCCTTGATGATGATTTTTTCTTTTCGTGTGAGGATGTGGATATGGGCTGGCGGGCGAATTTGGCCGGGTGGGATGTGGTTTATGTGCCAACGGCCGTTATCTACCACAAGCTCAAAGCCACCGGCGGCGATGTAACAGGCAGCTATTATGACGGCCGTAACTTCCTCTACCTGCTGTGGAAAAATTACCCCGGCTCTCTCTTCCGGCGGCACTGGCGGCAAATCATCGGCGCACAGCTCGCCATTACCAAACAAGCCCTGAAACATTGGCGCGGCCAGGCAGCCCGGGCACGTCTGCGCGGCCAGCTTGCCGGTCTGTTTGGCATTTTCAAAATGTGGCCCAAACGCCGCCACATTCAAGCCACCCGCCGTCTGGATGACGAAACCCTGACGCAGCGCCTGACGTCGGTTGACGATCCCCCCTCTGGCGGGTAAGATTCGCCAATTGGCCGTAGACCGTTGGCCGCTGCCCATGATGGCTTTCGGCAAGACAGCAGTACATAACGGTTTACCGCTTACACCTTACGGGAATCTTTGATTTTTATGTCAAACGAAAAAGATGAGATGAAACCATATCTTTCTGTGATTATTCCAGCGTATAACGAAGAAAAGCGCATTGGTAAAACATTAACGGCCGTCTACAACTACCTGACCCGCCAGCCATACACCTGGGAAATGGTCATTGCCCTCGACGGCCC
>CAZRIB010000371.1:0-2500 GCA_964600035.1 uncultured Ardenticatenaceae bacterium
GCGGCATTGCCGATAAAATCTTCCGCCTTGAGGGGGGGCAGACCACCGCCGCTGAGTAAATATGTGCCCTCCTGTGGCATGGCACTGGCTGCGCCAAAGTCAGAGAGGGTGACGGCGCGAAATTCGGCATTGCCCACGAAGTTGTCGTCGCTTTTCTTCATGGTCAGGCCGGTTTTGGTCTCGTCGCCAACGGTGATGCTGAAACTGGTGGGGGATTTGCTGCCTTCGGCCGTTTCGTGGGTGATGGTAACAGTGGTGTTGTTGCCTGCTTCTCCGGCTACTTTGGCTGTTACCGTGAAACTGTTTCCTTTTGTATTGGCCGGGATCGTTACGGAAGCGGCGACGGCTCCGTTACCTACCTGATCGAGGGCGCGGATGCTGGTCACGTAGCAGGGGCCGCCGCCGTTGGCAAAGTAGTTATACACAGCGTAGGGTAGGTAACAGCCGGGAGCAAAATCACCAAAGATGCTGGTGTAGTTTGTCCAACTGGTGATGAGGGTGGGTTTATTGAGCCGCGATTCGACGACTTCGCTTTGACCGGTTTGTTGGTTAGTCCGCTTAACGGCCGCTTCGGCGGTAATACCGACAAATGCAGCCATAGACGTACCAACACCCTGGATGGGCTTGGTTCCCCGGTCAACTTCTTCCACATAAACGCCTGGGGAGAGATAAGTTGTTGCCATTTGGGCCTCCTTTGGAAATTACGAATTACGAATTACGAATTATGAAGCCATAGCCTCCTTGCCGCGCTGACGGCTTGTTACTGGCTATGTTTTGATTGGTGGTGTACGACAGCGCTTGCGTTCTTTGTTATTCATGGTTCGCTTACTTCCATGTTGTAATTGCTGTCTGATGCAGGGACGGTGATGGTTTTTCGGGTTGTTTTACCGGAGAGCAGGCGTACTTCCAGGGTGTATTGGCCGGGAGGGATGGCTTTGATTTGGTAACGGCCGTTTTCTCTTGTTAACGCATATGCCCCCAACTCTTTAATAGTGACACGCGCCCGGGGAACAGGTGCTTTATCCGCCTGGCGGCGAATAACCCCGGCAATTGTCATGCGATTATCCACCGGCGTAGGGGACGAGGGTGTCGTTTCGCCATTCTCTGTCTCGGCAGAGGCCATTGGCCCCAGACCAAACTGAAATGTACGCACAACCGGCTCAGTCACATCTGTCCACGGATCCATCGTCAGCGTCACCAGGTAAGAAACCGTTGGTCGCAGTTCGTTGTCCATGGCGCTCCAGATTTCGGCGGGATTTGTCAGCTTGTCATGGGCAGCCAGACGGGTGCGGATGTCATATGCCTGGTTTTGTAACCGGCCTACCAATCGCTGTGTCGGAATTTGGGGATACCGGAACAACGCCAGCATAGCGCGGGTTAACAGCCGGTGCTCATCTTCTGGCTCTGCCGCCCAGGTGGTAAGCATGTAATGGCAATCGATTCGTAAAGGGGTTAATTTGCGAGTTACCGTGTCATCACTGGTCTGGTGTTCTACTTCTTCCCAGCCGAACTTGCGTAACTGCACATTTTCCCGTATGTCGTAAAGGAACAGGTTAATGGTAGGGCGGCTCAAGCGTGCACTCCATTCCCGCTTTGGCTGGTCAAAGGCAATATCAATTTCACCAGTGGCAATCACCATTTCTTCTATAAGCAGTTGTCGAATTGTTTCGTCCAGATCGTCAATCATGGCGTCCTCAATTATCAACGCTGGGACTTATGCCATATTTTCTTCTTCATCCAATGCTTCTGTGCGCTGGATTTCTTCCTCTTCTTCCTCAGTGCGTTGAATTTCTTCGTCTTCTTCCACTGTTTCTGCACGCTGGATTGTGCCCGGCTGGGTGATTTTTTCGGCGCTGCGGTCGGCTTCTTTTTCGGCTGTGTCGTTGGGGTCATTGATACGCTTGGGGGAAACGGCCGTTTGCCCCTGGCTTTGCTGCTGCACAACATGGGTTAACTCGTGAGCAATAAGCCGGTCGCCTTCGGTGGTGTGGGGTGCATACGCCCCCTCACGAAAAAAGATGTCACGCCCGGTAGTAAAGGCTCGGGCATTTAATTTACGGCTCAGTTGGTCAGCTTCGGCATCAGTGTGAACGCGCACGTCATTCAATTCGGAGCCAGTCACCGCTTCGGTGCGGTCGGCCAGATTAGAATCGACGGGCTGCCCGCCTCCCTTTTTGCGTTGAATGGCTTGTGCGGTTTCATCGTCCAGTTCAGCGGGAGCAGTACTGGCGCGCTGCACAACCATACGTTGCACGGCGGCATTACCGGCAGTGCGCTGAAGCTGCTGGTAGGGGTCAGTTTTTTGTGGTGGGGCATGGTTGTACTGTGGGTCGGTTGGGGATTTTTGAATGATTTTTTTGGGTTCTTGCTGTTCTTTCTTGCGCATGTGCCCAGTTTACAGCCACGATGTGACACGGCCGTGACAACAGCGTGACACTTTTGTTTTTGCATCACCAGGCAGAAAGAAAGATGACAATTGGGTCATGTTTGGATACAAAAA
>CAZRIB010000371.1:2600-4262 GCA_964600035.1 uncultured Ardenticatenaceae bacterium
AGTAAACGCCACACACTGTATTCGTTGTGTCCTCCCCCAACTATTTTTTATTTTGCCGTAGTGTGAACCTGTATTGGCTGCACTTTTTGTCAAATTACAGACGACGTTTAATTATTTGCTGCTTTTGCGAGGTTTCTTTTGAACGGTACGCTCTGTTTGGAACAACGATTGTTGGGGCCGCACCAAATTATGTTAAACGGTCGGCCGTTATCCGGCATTCGATCTGGCAAAGTACGCACCCTGCTGGCTTATCTGAGCATGGAGACGGGCCAGCACACACGGGAGCAGTTAATGACGCTGCTCTGGCCGGAGAAAAGTGAAAGGTTAGCCCGTCAAAATTTGCGGCAGACACTCTCCCGCATGCACCAGGCATTAGGTTTTTCAACACGCAACTCCCCCTTTTTTGAAATCACCCCGGAAACGATTCAGTTTAAGGCTAAAGAGACATTTGTCACAGATGCACAAACCTTTCTCAAATTGTCGGCAAAGATGTCGGTGCAGCTGCAAAACGGCCGTTTACCAGACAATATCCGTCAACAACTGGAAACGGCCGTTTCCCTCTATCGCGGCGAATTTTTGGCTGGCTTCAACCTGGGACACAGTTCACTGTTTGAAGAATGGGCACTGGCACAAAGGCAGCTGCTGGAAGAACGCTTCCTCGATATTTTACAGCGACTTGGTCACCATTACCTGGTGTGCCAACAGTGGCCCGCAGCCCGGCAGCACATTGAACGACTGCTGACCCTTGCCCCCTGGCGGGAAGAAGCGCACCGGCAAATGATGCAGCTGCTGGCCTGGACAGGCCAACGCAGTGCGGCACTGGTACAATATCAACAATGCTGCCAGATATTGGCGAAAGAACTCAACGTTTTACCGGCCGCTAAAACAGAAGCGTTGTACCGGCAAATTGTCCACAACGAACTGCCGCCCCTGGCTGCGTCGGCGGGCACTGCTGTCGCACCTCCCACGCCACAGCAAACGGCCGTTCGCCCTTGCATTGGCCGCCAACAAGAACAAAAACACCTGGCCGACCTGATTCGCAGCCCAACATGTCGCTTACTCACCGTTACCGGGCCAAGCGGTATGGGCAAGTCCACATTGATACGCCACGTATTGCAAGAAATGGCTGCTGACATGGCCACACGGATACACATTATTGACCTTGCCGCCTCCCCAAAAACCGACGTGCAGACCGCCATTGAAAACATTGTGCAGCATACCCCCAATGATAATATGCTCATTTTGCTGGATGGGGTGGTGGACCCACGAACTTGCCAGCAAGCCATCACAACCTGTTTACGCCGGTACCCGGAGTTGAAATTGATTGTCACCAGTCAATGCGCCTTGCAAGTGGCGGGTGAATGGCATTATCGGCTCAACCATTTGTCCTATCCTCAGCCTGGGGAACCGGTAAGCCGCAGCAGTCATGAAGCCGTACAATTTTTCTTGCATATGGCAGCCAGGGTAAATGCGGCCAACCCAATTAGTGATGCAGATTTGCCTTATGTGGCAGCAATTTGCCACTTGCTGCAGGGGCATCCGCTGGGACTGGAGCTGGCGGCGGGATGGCTGCGGTTGTATACCTGCCAGGAATTGGCGGAAAAAGCGGCTGGGACAGAGCGGGAAGGGGTGCTAACGGCCGTTTCCGACCAGTTCCCCGCG
>CAZRIB010000372.1:0-4244 GCA_964600035.1 uncultured Ardenticatenaceae bacterium
CTGCCGCCGCAAATACCAGGTAATCGTTACCAAAACCACGACAGCCCCCAACACCTGCCACCACGCTGTCAGACGTTCATTCAACAGCAGCGCCCCAAAACCCAATGCACTAACCAATCGCCACGCCATCATGCTGCTAACCATCGGCGCACCCAACGCCCCAATCGCCCGAATCTGCCCGAAATTGGCAAATAACAGCACCCCCACGCTGAACCCGGTAAACACGACCCAATCAACCGTTTCCATTTGCTGCCATCGCTGCCAATCTTCACCCAGCAATAAACTGGCGCTGAGCGCAAACACAAACAACGCCACCACATGCATCATGAGCAAGGCCTCGCCGGGAATGTCCAATGTGGCCGTTCGCCGCACCAGCAGCATGTAAACAGCCAGGAAGATGGTGCTTGTTACAGCCAACCCAATGCCAAGCAAGTCTTGCCGGGAAACGGCCGTCATCTCCCCCAAATCACCGCCCATCATCAAAGCCGCCCCCAACAAACACAACCCAACAGCCCGCCCGGTAAAAGGCGGCAGCGTTTGCCGCAGCACCAGCAAACTCATCAAAGCCACCACAAACGGCGTCATCTGGTTTATCAACTGCACATAAATAGAAAGCGTGAACCGGGCAGCCAGCAAATTTGTCACAGCCCGCGCCATCACAATCGCCGCAAACCCCCACATAATCCGCTTCTGAAAAAGTGTTTTATCCAACCGGGGAAAAACAGACACCCCCACCACCAACAGCACCACCAAATTACCCATCGCCAATAAAGAAAGGCTGGGCAAACGGCTAATTGTTTGTAAATAGCGCGAAAAAACCGGGTATGCGCCCCATCCCGTATGGGCAAGCAGCCCCACAACCACCCAAAACCACACACTTCTGTCTCTTCTTTGTGCCATAAGGCGCGGAGTATAGTCGCAAGCCTTCCACATGCAAAGGCATGGATTGGAGATTACCCATTCTCAATTCTCCATTCTCCATTCTCAATTCTCAATTCCCCCATTCTCCATCCCCTCGATTCTTTTTGACAGCGTCCGTCTGCTTTGCTAGAATCCTGTTCGCTGTTGGCCCCGTTCGTCTAGCGGCCCAGGACGCAGCCCTCTCAAGGCTGAAACAGGGGTTCGAGTCCCCTACGGGGCATTTCTGAGAATAAGGCTTCATCCACTTACCGGATGTGGCCTTTTTTGTTACTATACTCACTATGAATCAGCAGATGTGGCAGGATGACGTAAATGTAAAAGAGAATGGCAGCGTGAAGGGAAACGGCCGTATGCCCCCCTTGACAGCCACGTCCACGCCTGCCTCAGCCACATCAACCACATCGGCCACACCCCAACCCCCACAGCAGCCGCCCATTCCCCAAAAACACCGCTACAATCGCATCTTGCGCTTCTTTGCCGGGGTCATTGCCCAAATCATCCTAAACGACTTACTGCTGGCCAGACTGCCGTTCGTAGGGCAGCGGGTTCGCAGCGGCCGTTCCCGGCGTTTCCGGCGCATGGCCGTCCATTTTCGGGCACTGGCCGTTGAAATGGGCGGTGTCATGATAAAACTGGGGCAGTTCATGAGCGCGCGCGTCGATGTCATGCCCCCGGAAATCATTGAAGAGCTGGCTGGCTTGCAAGACGAAGTACCGCCCGAAGACCCAGCGAACATTTTTGCTGTATTGGCACAGGAATTGGGAAACTGGCAGCATCATTTTGCCCACATTGAACAAAAACCGTTGGCAGCGGCATCTCTTGGGCAGGCACACCGGGCATGGTTACGGCCGTTGCCATCCCACAACGGCAATGGCAATGACAGCAGCCCCACGCCTTCCCACCTGGGGCAGCCCGTTGTCGTCAAAATACAGCGCCCAAACATCGAGCAAATCGTAGAAACCGACCTGGCCGCGCTCAACGTCGTTGCCAAATGGGTGCAGCGCTATCGCCCCATTGGCCGCCGCGCCAACGTCCCTGCCCTCATGGAAGAGTTTGCCGCCACCCTGCGTGAAGAACTGGATTACATCGCCGAAGCCGACAACGCCGAACGCTTTGCTGAGTTATATGCCAACAGCCCGGACGTGTATATTCCGGCTGTGTACCGGGAGCATTCCACCAAACACGTCATCACACTGGAAAATGTTGAGTCTATCAAAATCACAGATGTGGCAGGCATGGAAGCCGCTGGCATTGACCCCAAAGAAGTCGCCAGCACCATGTTGGAGGCTTATTTCGGCCAGATTTTTGAGGAAGGCTTTTTCCACGCCGACCCGCATCCCGGTAACTTGTTTGTGCGTCCACGGTATGACTTGCCCTGGCATTCCGGCGATGGCCCGCGTCCATTTTGGCTGATTTTTGTGGACTTTGGCATGGTAGGGCATGTTCCCACGTTGATGGGGGACAATTTGCGCAAAGTGCTAACGGCCGTTACCCAGCGAGACGCCCGTTTACTCACAGAAGCCTACGACAATCTGGGCTTCTTCCTGCCGGGGGCAGACCTGGACCGAATTACCGAAGCCCAGGCAACCATTTTGGACCAAATCTGGGGACGCAATTTACTCGATCTCACCCGTCCAGACCCCAAGGAAGTGCAAGAATTGGGCAGCGAATTTCGCGACCTGCTGTTCGACTTCCCTTTTCAGGTTCCGCAAGATTTTATCTATCTGGGACGGGCAATTGGCATGGTTTCTGGCATGGTTTCCATGCTCAATCCGGATATTAACCCCTGGTATTACATTGAAAAATTTGGGGAACGGGTCATTGCTGACCAGCAAAATGTGGAGCTAACCTGGGAAACGGTGTTGGATAGAATACGGCCGTATCTCTCCACACCCTCCCGCATAAACCGCGTTATTCAAGCCGCAGACAGCGGCCAGCTTCGGGTAAAAGCCATCCCCGACCCGGCTACTTTACGTCACTATGAACGTTTGGAAAAACGGTTGGGACAATTAGCATGGAGTATTTTAGGAGCCGCCGCCATGGTGTCCGGCACAATTCTCTACTGGCTAAGACGCAAGAAAGACGATTGATAGTTTAAGGAAAAAATTCCCCAAACTAAAGCCCTGCCTTAATCGCCCATTTATCAAATTCCATTAGCAGCTTGTTTTTTACGGCCGTTTCGCAGCCAGCCGCCGCAAACGCATTCCGGGCAATCCGCGCCAACCCCGCCTTGTCATACCCAAACACATCTGCCAACACCAAATACTCCTGCGGCAAAGAAGTGCTAAACAAATGGGGATCATCGCTGTTCACCGTCACCAGCAGCCCCATCGCATCCAGCCTGGGAAAAGGATGCGACGCCATATCCGGATAAACACCCAGACAAATGTTACTCGTCGGATTCACTTCCAGCGGAATTTGCCGCGCTCTTAGCTCCGCCAGCAGCGACTCATCTTCAATAGCACGAACGCCGTGCCCAATGCGGTCAGCTTGCAGATTATGCACCGCCCCTCGTACACTTTCCGGTCCCATCGTTTCACCAGCATGGGGCACACTCATCAAGCCCGCATTTTTGGCACGTACAAACGCATGTGAAAACGGTTCCGGTGGCGCACCAACTTCATTTCCCCCCAGCCCAAAGCCTATCACGCCGTAATCTCGCCCCTTTAGCGCATAACCCAGCGTTAACTCAGCAGGTTGTGGGTTGTATGTACCGCCATTCATAAAGCTTAAATTGCGGTAAATGTCAAACACCCAACGCATCTCTACGCCAAAATCAGCCTTGGCCCGTTGACGGCCGTCTTCCAGCCCTTCCAACACATCTTCTATCCGCAATCCTTTCTTTTGAAACTCAATATGGGTATGCGGTGTCACCGTAATCTCCCGGTAACGAATGTTTTGCGCGGCCATTTCTGCCCCATTCTCATAAGCCAACAGAGAAAAATCCTCAGCCGAACGAATCATGTCCTGAATGGTGAGGTAAATAGTGGCGAAATTGTCAAAATTTTTGAACGTAAACCACGCCTGCAAGGTCTCAATATCATCACCGGGCAGCCGATCCATCATATCGTGACGCTCAGCTAATTTCAGCAAGGTTTGGGGACTAACCGCACCTTCCAGATGAATGTGCAGTTCTGCTTTTGGCATATCGTGGATAAATTGCTTGATGTCGGACATATGCTTGTTTTACACCATTTTTGTGTCGATGAAGAAAATTTTGTGTTAATTTTTTGTCTTGCCTGAAAATGGGAGCTGTGACAAGTTGTTGTAGATCGTGTTACCTGCCACTTGCCACCCACTTTAATTTTTAATCATCAATCTTT
>CAZRIB010000373.1:0-4216 GCA_964600035.1 uncultured Ardenticatenaceae bacterium
AACGGTATACGGACTTCGGGCTGCGTATGCCAGTTTAGAGCACGTTTTGGGCAAAGTGGGTGATGGCGGCTATGTGTTTTTCCGGGGTGTTGTAGCCGAGGTACATGGTGTTGAGGGTCATGTGGGTAGCCCCGGCTTGCTGCCACCCTTCGATGATGGGCTGCCATTCGTCTACACGGCCGTTTCCGTAGGACAACCGTGCTTCTATGCCAATGTCGGCAAAGGAACGGCCGTTTGCTTCCACATAACGTTTCAATTTGTCCAATGAAGGCTGTGCCTGTTCTGCCCGCCGGTAATTGGGCAGCCAGCCGCGCCCCCAACGGGCAACCCGCCGCAGCACCACATCGGCATGGCCGCCAAACCAAATGGGAATGGGTTTCTGGACTGGCAGCGGATTCAACCCGGCATCGGGAATGGTGTGCCAGCGACCTTCGTATGTGATCAATGGCTCTGTCCACAATCTGTTTAGCACGTCAAGTTGTTCTTCTACGCGCTGACCTCGTGTGTGGAAATCTTGGTTGAGGGCGATGTATTCAACTTTGTTCCAGCCGACGCCAACGCCCATACGGAAACGGCCGTTACTCAACACATCTAACGTGGCGGCTTGTTTGGCAACAACGGCCGTTTCTCGCTGCGGCAAAATCAAAATACCCGTCACAAACTCAATCTTGCTGGTTACGGCCGCCATAAAACTGAACAACACAAACGGATCATGAAACGGGTGTTCATAGGTATACGGCCCCTGCCAGCCCTCAGGCCGATCGGGATTTGCCCCCAACACATGGTCATATGCCAAAATGTGGGTATAGCCAAGGGATTCGGCCGTTTGTGCAAACGCCTTAATTGCACCGGGGTCATTACCAAACTCAATTTGCGGATACACAACACCAAAATTCATCATCAACCTCCCGTTTTCCTGGCAGATTTGCGCTTCACATCAGTAAATACCTGCTCAATGGCGGCAAAATCTGCCTGGAGCTTTTCGGCGTGGGGATAGCCTTGCTGTGCCTTGATTTGCTGGCGCAGCGGCTCCAGCCCTTCCTCATAATTGGCGAATTTTTCGTACACAACATTGGCCTGCGCCTGTTCTCCCATTTCCTGCAAACATCGCCATAAGTAATAGTGGGCTTGCAGTTCATATTCCACAAAACGCAGTCCCTGAATGGCACTCATCATTGTTTCGGCACAACTGCGCCACTGTGCCTGCCGGTATTGGCTTAGACCAAGATGGTAGCGGTAGAGCGCGTTGCTTTTGTCTAACTGCAGCGCTTTTTGGTACATCTCGGCGGCTTCCTGGTAACGCTCTTGTGCCAGGTATATTTGCCCCAACGTGTTGTAAACAGGATGGGCATTGGGCTTGCGCTGGATGGCTTCTTTGGCATCTCTTTCGGCGCGGGCAAAGTCCATTTGCATCAGGTGAATGAGGGCACGGAGCTGGTAGGATTCCCAGAAGTCTGGTCTGGCGGCGATGGCTTTGTTGACGAGGTTGAGGGCGTTTTCCAGGTCGCCCTGGCGGAAACGGCCGTATGCAAAACGATAAGAAACAGGCGTGTGGATGAACCGGTAAAGCACCAGCAGCGCAAATGTGACCCCAAAACCCAGCAGTGCCTGGGAAATACGGCCGTTTACCATACCAAGCGTCATTCCTGCCAACGCCGGCAGCGCCACCACAACCGCCATAATCCGCAGCCCCAGCGGCTGTTTGCGTGTCCAGTAAAGCAAAAAGGCCAGCAGCCCCACGCCAATGGCAGCGGCCGTTACCAATGCAAACTCATCCGGCACCAGCACAAACACCACCACTCCCACCACAAAAATCAATATCGAAATAACAACCGGCAAAAGCACACTCGCCCGCAGCTCATCCCGGCTGGGGCTGTGGACAGAACGAGACGAAGAACGTTGATTACTCATAGTCAATCCAGTCAGTTACAAAACAAAACGGCCGTTTCGGCCAAAATCACACTCAAATCCAACACAGAATCCAAATCCACCCACTCCTCCAAAGCATGCAAGCCCGCCCCAACCGGCCCCATCAACACCGCATCCATGCCAGCCGCAGCAAAAAGAGCTGCATCCGTCCAAAACGTCTGTCCGGTGTGCAAAGGCGCAGCACCCAGACGGCGTGCAGCCGCTTCACTTAAACAGCGCACCACAGGGCGGTTTGCCGGAACGGCCAACGGCGGGCGGCTAAACGCAACCTCCAATGTCGCCTGAAATGTCTCATCGACGGCCAACTCATCCAAAATGGTCTGAATCTCGGCCGTCACCTGCGCAGCTGTTTCACCCGGTACAGTTCGCCGTTCAATGTGGGCAGTCGATTTTCCAGCATACATGGAAATTTCTTGCCCGCCGCGCAGCAGCGCCACGTGCAAACTGGGCGGGCCTGTCAATTCATGCCCTTTACGCTGGCGCAGCGCTTGTTCCAACTGCTCCAAACGCGCTAAAAAACGCCCCATGCGTATGTTGGCATCGATGCCTTCTGTGTAACGGCTGCCGTGTGCCTGCCGCCCCAGGGTTTCCACCTTCAGCCAGACAAAGCCTCGATGGGCGCGGGTCAATGTTAAATCTGTTGGTTCAGTCACGATGGCGGCATCGGCGTGTACGCGGGCGGTCATCTCGGCTGCGCCAATGGAATGGGCTTCTTCATCGGCAACGGCCGTTACCAGCAAATCGCCCTGCACTGTCACCCCACTGTCTACCAGTGCTTTGGCCGCCGCCAGCATCGCCGCCAAACTGCCCTTCATATCTTGTGCGCCGCGCCCATAAAGACGGCCGTTTACCACTTCACCGCCAAATGGATTGGCCATGCCCGCCACGCCAACAGTGTCCATGTGGGCATTCCATAACAAAGTACGGCCGTTTCCCCTACCCTTCAATGTGCCAATCACATTCCAGCGGCCCGGAGCGACTTCATACCGCTCAACGGCCAGCCCCATCGCCGCCAGCTCATCGGCCACATAAGCGCTAATCTCGCCTTCACCCGCCCCATCTGGAGAAAGGGTAGGGTTTACAGAGTTGATGCGTACCAGGTTAACGGCCGTTTGCTGGAGATAAGCCCTGTCAATCTCAATCCCGGTCATCGACTCATCCTCTCAAAATCGGCCGTGTCAGACAAGTTGCGCCCCCTTCTGCCTTAAGGGAAATCTCCCGCCCCTCATACGTCCACACCGTACAGCCAGCCGCCTCCAGCCGCGCCTTGGTCACAGGATTACCCGCCAGCATCACACAATGGCGCGGCGACAAAGCCAACACATTTGGCCCCATCGTGTCAAATTCTGCTTCAGGCACTTCCACAAATTGCACCCCGCGCGCCTGCAATGTTTGCCAAAACGGCACAGGCATCAACGGCGGGTACACCACTGCCAAATCCCGGTCAATCATGCTAATAAACGACATCAAATGCAGGCACGCTTCTGGCCCGGTGAAATACGGAAGCTGCACCGGTATCATCTCCACATCGGGCATCGCTTCTTGTAATTGGCGCAGCCCTTCGCCATTTGTACGGAAGCCCTGCCCCACAGCCAGCGTCTTTTCATCCAGCCACAACAAATCCCCTCCCTCAGCCAAAGCCTCACCATGCAGCCGGTAATGAACGGGCACGCCCATTCCTTCCAACTGCCGGGCAATGGCATCCTCTTCTCCCCGCCGCAAAGCCTTGCCCATGCGCAAAATCACCGCTCCCTTGTCACACACAATCACAGGATCATGCACAAAAATGGCATCGGCGTGGTCGGGCAGTGGCACAGTATGGTAGGCCACTTCAATGTGTGCCTGCCGCAGCAGTGCCACAAACGCATCATGCTCCTGTTGGGCACGTGGCAGGTCGGGCTGGGCTGTGTAATGCCATTTAACGGGGTCAGCACTGCCAAATGCCGAATCTGGCCGCCGTACCAATACAGTTTGCAAGGGCGCAACCATGCTCTGGCTGCCGTAAAGTTTGGTCATTTTTTGCCTCCCTGAAGCGATTGAGGGTTAATGATTAACGATTTACGATTAAGGTATGTTTACTGGCTTAACCGGGCATTTTCTTACCTTGAGATAAAGGCTAACAAGCTGAAATGCTGATAGCTGAGGGTGCGTTCAATTTTTGTGTATGACCAGAGAAAGGTTAATCAAACCTGAGTTTAGAATTAGGACGCAGATACCGCAGATAACGCTGATTTTTTTTGTTTTCAGGAATTTGGTCTGTAAATCAACAATTAATCTGCGTTTATCG
>CAZRIB010000374.1:0-2108 GCA_964600035.1 uncultured Ardenticatenaceae bacterium
TTCCATTTTCCCGTAGAAAAACAAAAATCCCGGCAAGCGGGATTGAAACCGTAGACCAGCGCCGCGCCGTTGGGGTCGTACACCAAAATCGTGACCGTTTCGTAGAAAAACAAAAATCCCGGCAAGCGGGATTGAAACACGTTGTTTGTCACGGTCAAAGGGGTTCAATCCAAACAGGCGGGTGGTGCGTATATTAGTAACAACAGATTTGCCTGATAAACGCAGATTACACGAATTCAAACGGCTTTAATTCATGAAATTCGTGCAATTCGTGGCAAAAAATTAACGCTCATAGCGCACATTTTGCGAGGACATTATCGCTACCATCACCATTGCCAGAAAAGCACACGCCAGCCAACATCCAAACGGCCGTTTCTGGATAACCCTTCTATTTCTCAACGGCCTGACATTCCTGCCCTTTTTGCTCTTCTTTTGGGACGAAGCCTCATTTTGGCCGGTTACACGGGCAGATGGCAGTCCGGCGCAGCTCATTTACACACTCCTGGCCGCCCGTGCCAACCCGGACATTTTCCGTCTCAATTTGGAGCTGTTTCTGCTGGCAGCAGGCTGGCTCTATTTCAAGCCGCTTCAGCGCAAAGCCACCGCCCACGCCGCTTTTTTGCTCGTTGTGCTGGCACTGGTATACAGCGGCTACGAGGGCTTTATCCGTTCGTTTTATGCCCTTGACCCCAACTTTTACAATGATTTTGCCTTTTTCCGTAATGGCACATCGTTTGTGCTGGACAGTTTGCATTTGCCCTGGCAGCTATTTGTGGCTGGCGGCGGCGTAACGGCCGTTTCCCTTTGGGCACTGTACAAAACCACACAAACCCTCTTCGATCCCGCTTTGGCTGGTCAGTTAAGCAGCGCCACCCGCCGCCTGCTTGCCGGACTGGTGTTGGGCATGGTGGCTCAAATAATTGTGGCTGCTTCACCTGCCTGGAAACCAGAAACGGCCGTTTCCAGCCTCACCGCCCGGCTCTACCACAACATCACCCAATCCATCCAGGCACAGCAAGACGGCCGTCACCTGCGGCCAGACAATCTCCTGCCCCACTACGCCTTTCTCAACAATACCGCGCTGGCCCAAAAACCCGACATCTACTTCATTGTCGTGGAATCTTACGGCAGTGTCCTCTTCCAACGGCACGATTTTAATGTGCGCTACCAGGCCGCTGTCAAAATCCTCAACAAACAGCTTACCCGCAGCGGCTGGACGGCCGTTTCCAACCTTAGCGAATCACCAACCTGGGGCGGCGGTTCATGGATAGCCTACACCAGCGCCCTCAGCGGCCTGCGTCTGGAAAACCACAACCAGTACCAGCAGCTCCTTAACCAGACCCAAAACGCCCCCCTGCCCCACCTGTTCCAGTGGCTGCGCGGCCAAGGCTACCAAACCTACCGCCTCTCCGGTATGGCCGCCGAAATTGGCGAAGATGAATGGACTGCATACCGCCAATTTTATGGCATCGACCACTGGATACGCTTTGCCGATGTGCCGTACACAGGGCCGTTGTATGGCTGGGGGCCAGCCCTGCCCGACCAATACGCCCTGTACTATGCGCAAGAAGTAATGGCACAAGCCAATTCGCCAACGGCCTTTTTCTACATCACCCAGAACTCACATTTTCCCTGGGCACCCTTGCCCCGCCTGTCCCCAGATTGGCACACGCTTGCCAGTGCTCCTGCTGCCCCACCCCTTTCAGGCCAAACCCATGCCGAACTGCGCCAACATTACATGGCTTCCATTTTGTATGAATTGCAAACCATTATGACGTTTATTGAAGAAACAGGGGATGAAAACGATGTCTTTATTCTAATTGGCGACCACCAGCCCCCACAAGTTGCCCGGTTTGACGATGGCTGGGAAACGCCCGTTCATATTATTGCCAAAGACGAGGCGTTAACGGCCGAATTTCTACAAGCGGGTTTTGTTCGTGGGCTTAATGCCGCTGGCGCAGATGCCATCCATCATGAAGGGCTGTACACGCTGCTGCTGCAAGCCATGCTGCACCAATACGGCACAAATGACACGGCCGTCCCCCCATACCAGCCCAACGGCATCCCCTGGCGCGGCGAAATGGGTAATTAAATTAATGGAGAATGGA
>CAZRIB010000374.1:2208-4216 GCA_964600035.1 uncultured Ardenticatenaceae bacterium
AATCTCCAATCTCTATGACAACAACGAAACGGCCGTTTCCGCCACAGCCTCAGCCGTCAGTCCCAATTTTTCATAAATTGTCTGGTAAGGCGCAGACGCACCAAAACGGTGAATACCAATCGCTTTACCGGCCAACCCTACATACCGCTCCCAGCCCAGCGGCGTACCCGCTTCAATAGATACCCGCGCTGTGATGGATGAGGGCAGCACCATCTCCCGATACTCAGCAGGCTGCTTTTCAAACAATTCCCACGAAGGCATGGAAACGACCCGTGCCTGTACACCTTTTTCGGCCAGCAGCGCCGCCCCGGCCAGGGCAATGTGGACTTCTGAACCTGTTCCAATCAGGATGACCTGCGGTTCTGCCACATCCTGCAAAATGTAACCGCCGCGTAATGCCCCTTCTTTGGCGCGTGCGGCCTTTTCTGCGTCAAAGGTTGGCACGCCTTGCCGGGTCAGTGCCAATGCTGTTGGGCCATGTTGGTTTTCCAACGCCGCCCGCCACGCTGCGGCCGTTTCTGTGGCCTCTGCCGGGCGAATGACGGTCAGGTTGGGGATAAGGCGCAGGCTCATCAAATGTTCAATGGGTTGGTGTGTTGGGCCGTCTTCACCCAGGCCAATGCTGTCGTGGGTAAAGACGTAGATGACGGGCTGGTGCATCAGGGCGGCCAACCGCACAGCGTGCCGCATGTAGTCGGAAAAGACGAGGAATGTGCCACCATACGGCCGTATCCCGCCATGCAGCGCCATCCCGTTCAAAATGCCACCCATGCCATGCTCCCGCACACCAAAGCGAATATACCGGCCAGAAAAATCATCCGGTGTCAAATCAGCTTCGCCTTTCAGGTCTGTCTTGTTGGAGCCGGTCAAATCGGCAGAACCGCCCAGCAAATAGGGCACATCATCGGCAATGGCATTGAGCACCTGTCCCGATGAAGCCCGCGTTGCCAGCTTGCTGCCCGGTTCAAAGGTGGGCAGTACGGCATCCCAATCGGCTGGCAGGTCGCCGCGTAAAAAGGCCTGGAATTGGGCGGCCAATTCGGGATAAGCCGCTTCATAGCCGCGCCAGGTGGTTTCCCAGGCTTTTTGGGCTTCGTCACTGCCGCGCATAAAGTCATAGACGCCATCGGCTACGTAAAAGGTCTTGTCAACGGGCAAACCCAGCCTTTCTTTGGTCAGGCGGATTTCTTCTTCGCCAAGTGGTTCGCCGTGGGCTTTGGCGGTGTCTTGTTTGTGGGGGGAGCCGTAGCCAATGTGGGTGTGGCAGGCAATGAGAGACGGCCGTTTCTCTTCTGCCTGCGCGGCTTCGATAGCGGCTATAATCTGCACCGGATCATGACCGTCTACCCGCTGCACATGCCAGCCATACGCCTCATACCGCTTCAGCACATCTTCTGTAAACGCTTTCTCTGTACTGCCATCAATGCTAATTTTGTTATCGTCATAAAGCACAATCAGCTTACCCAATGCCAGATGCCCCGCCAGTGAACTGGCTTCTGCTGAAATGCCCTCCATCAAGTCGCCATCCCCGGCAATGGTGTAGGTAAAATGGTTGACAATGTCGTAATCCGGGCGATTAAAGCGTGCCGCCAACCAGCGTTCGGCCATTGCCATACCCACAGCATTGGTAATGCCTTGTCCCAACGGGCCAGTGGTTGTTTCTACACCAGGAGCCTCCCCCACTTCTGGATGGCCGGGCGTTTTGCTGCCCCACTGCCGGAACTGCATTAGCTCCGACATGGGCAAGTCGTACCCACTTAGATGAAGCAGGCTGTACAGCAGCATGGAGCCATGCCCGGCAGAAAGAACGAAGCGGTCTCTGTCAGGCCAGTGGGGGTTTTGCGGGTTATGTTTTAGAAAACGCGACCATAAAACGGTGGCGACGTCGGCCATGCCCATGGGCATTCCGGGGTGGCCGCTGTTGGCTTTTTGCACGCCGTCCATGGCTAATCCGCGAATGGTGTTGGCGGCTCGTTTGTGCATTTCTAATGGGTAAGTAGACATTTGT
>CAZRIB010000375.1:0-4206 GCA_964600035.1 uncultured Ardenticatenaceae bacterium
CACCTGCTCAATCGCTGCTCTCTAAATCTCCAACTATTTTCTTAATAAACCATTTTGAACCGTGACAAAAAAGAGGGAAATATGACTCTATTGAAAGAGGAACTACAAAATGAACAGGTATCGCATCTCGATTTATCCGGCTTTACGCGGGTAACGAACGGCATGACTGTGGCCGCCTGTGTTGAAAAAATGCAGCAGGAAAAGCACACGGTTGCCCTGGTTTTGGATGACCAAAACAAGTTGGCCGGTATTTTTACAGAACGAGATGTGCTGCGAAAGGTGGCAGACCAGCCTGAATTGTTGGCTCAGCCAATTGAAAAAGCGATGACGGCGAATCCGGTAA
This sequence comes from uncultured Ardenticatenaceae bacterium, assembly GCA_964600035.1. Lineage (GTDB taxonomy): Bacteria > Chloroflexota > Anaerolineae > Promineifilales > Promineifilaceae > CAZRIB01. The sequence continues at coordinate 344 of CAZRIB010000375.1, forward strand.
CGGTGACACCAGAGTCGTCTGCGGCAGATGCGCTTTGGTTGATGGACAGCAAGCATATTCGTAACTTGCCTGTGGTAAGCAGTAATGGAACGATTTTGGGCACGATGACGCACCAGTCGGTGATTGATTTCCTGGCTGCTCACTATCCACAGGAAATTTTGAACCGACCGCCAGATTCTGACCGGTTTCCGCGCAAGCAGGAAGGCGGCTGATTGTTTGGCCTGTAATTTATTTTGATTGGGTGATTTTACGGCCGTATCTTCTCACCCCAACCCACCCTACAAACCAATGAGAACATACGCCGACAAACTTTTACTTAACTTGGAGAAAATAATATGAGTGACACCATTCATGAATTTGAAGAACTCGAATCTGTCGTCATTCGTTTTGCGGGAGATTCAGGTGACGGTATGCAGTTAACCGGCACACAATTTACCAACACATCGGCCGTTTTTGGCAACGACATCAGCACCATGCCAGATTATCCGGCCGAAATTCGCGCCCCAGCCGGCACATTGGCAGGCGTTAGCGGCTTCCAGGTACATTTTTCCAGCACCGACGTCCTCACCCCGGGCGACGCGCCCCAGGTACTGGTTGCCATGAACCCTGCCGCCCTCAAAGCCAGCCTGGGCGAACTGGAAGAAGGCGGCACCATCATCGTCAACACCGACGCCTTTACCCCAACCAACTTGAAAAAAGCAGGCTACGACGAAAACCCACTGGAAAACGACAGCCTGAAAGCCTATCACGTCATCAAAGTGCCGCTCACTACTTTGAACCGGGAAGCCTTGAAAGATATTGACACACTCTCTACCAAAGAAAAAGATCGGTCACAAAATTTCTTTGCGCTGGGCATTGCCTTTTGGATGTTTGACCGGCCAATGGAAACAACCATTGAATGGGTCAACAAGAAATTTGCCAAAAAGCCAGATGTCGCCAAGGCCAATATCACCGCTTTGCAAACGGGGTATAACTTTGGCAATACCATTCGTGCCTTCCAAAACCGTTACCGCATTCGCCCGGCCGTATTGGAACCGGGTACTTACCGCAAGGTAACGGGCAACCAGGCAACGGCAATGGGGCTGGTAACGGCCGCACAAAAAATGGGCAAACCTCTCTTCTACGGCACCTACCCCATCACCCCCGCCAGCGACATTTTGCACGCACTGGCTCCCCTGCGTCACTTTGATGTGCGCACTTTCCAGGCAGAAGATGAAATTGCCGCGATGGGGTCCGTCATTGGCGCGGCATTTGGCGGCGCATTTGCTGTCACCGGCACAAGCGGCCCTGGCATTGCCCTGAAGAGTGAAGCCATCAACCTGGCTGTGGCGCTGGAACTGCCGATGGTCATTGTCAACGTGCAGCGCGGCGGCCCCAGCACCGGTTTGCCCACTAAAACGGAACAATCCGACCTGCTGCAAGCCATGTTCGGCCGTAACGGTGAAAGCCCCGTTGCCATCGTTGCTCCCCGCTCGCCATCAGATGCGTTTGACATGGCCATTATGGCCGCCCGCATGGCAATCCGCGCGACCACACCCGTCATGATTTTGTCAGACGGCTTCCTGGGCAACAGCTCAGAACCGTGGCGCATTCCCAATGCCGATGACATTGAACCCATTGAAGTGAAACATCCTCAAGGACTGAAGGAAGGCGCAGATGTGTTCTTCCCCTTCGAACGTGATCCGGAAACGATGGCTCGCCCCTGGGCAATTCCCGGCACACCCGGCCTGGAACACCGCGTTGGCGGTCTGGCAAAAGCACCCATTACCGGCAACGTCTCCTATGTACCGGAACACCATGAGCAAATGGTATGGGAACGTGCAGAAAAAATTGCCCGGCTGGCCGACTTTATCCCGGAACAGGATGTGTTTGGCCCGGCGGCTGGTGAACTGCTGGTGATTAGCTGGGGCGGCACGTTTGGCGCAGTGCGCACAGGCGTTGCCCGCGCCCAGGAAAAGGGTTACCGGGTGGCACATGCTCATGTCCGTTATATCAACCCGTTCCCACGCAATTTGGAAGATTTGATGCAGCGGTATGACCGTATTCTGGTTCCAGAGTTGAATGGCGGGCAGTTGGCGTTCTTGCTGCGCGGCAAGTTTGGTGTGGATGTGGTGTCTTACCCCAAACTGCATGGACGGCCGTTTAAGATTTCCGAAATTGCGAACAAGATTGAAGAGGTATTAAGCCGGTAACCAGCGGCAAAAACGAGGTTTATCATGACAACTGTTGAATTAAAACTCACACGCAAAGATTTTGTTTCTGACCAGACCGTGCGCTGGTGTCCGGGTTGTGGCGACTATGCCATTTTGGCATCGATTCAAAAAGTGCTGCCGGATATTGGCGTACCCAAAGAAAATATCGTTTTTATTTCGGGTATTGGCTGCTCCAGCCGGTTCCCTTATTACATGAACACCTATGGCATGCACAGCATACACGGCCGTGCCCCCACAATCGCCACCGGGCTGGCTATCTCCAACCCGGATTTAAGCGTTTGGGTCATTACCGGTGACGGCGACGGCCTGTCCATTGGCGGCAACCACTTCATCCATGTCATGCGCCGCAATGTCAACCTGAACATGGTCTTGTTCAACAACCGCATTTACGGCCTGACCAAGGGGCAGTACTCCCCCACATCGCGGCAAGGCAAAAAGACCAAATCTTCACCAATGGGATCACTGGAAAACCCGGTAAACCCCATTGCACTGGCACTGGCCTCCGAAGCCACCTTCATTGCCCGATCGCTGGATGCCCATACCAAACATTTACAAAACATGCTGTACGAAGCCTCCCAGCACAAAGGCATCTCCTTCCTGGAGGTTTACCAAAACTGCGTCATCTTCAACCCCACTGAATGGGGTGACCTGGAAGACCGGCAAAAACGGGATGACCACATCATTTACCTGGAACATGGCAAACCGATGATTTTTGGCAAAAACCGTGACAAGGGTATTGTGCTGGATGGCTTTACGCCCAAAGTTGTTGAGCTGGGTAACGGCTACACAGAAGATGATTTGCTGGTGCATGACGAAACATCGATTGAGCTGGCTTACATCCTGAGCAGCATGGAGTATCCAGAGTTCCCTGCACCAATGGGTGTCATTCGCCGGGTACAGAAACCCACCTACGCCGATGGCTTGTTTGCCCAAATTGATGAAGCCCAAGCCCAAAAAGGTGTGGGCAAGCTCAATGATTTGTACCGGGATGCAGACCTGTGGACTGTGACAGAGCATAATCAAGCAGAAATGAAAAAGGTGACAGGTGAACTGCCTTCCATTGGGTTAGACGAGGCTTATGTTGAAGAAATGGAACAGGGAAATGGTCATCAGAAAACGGCCGTTCAAGACAAACTGGTTACAGAAAAAGTCTCAACCTTACAGCCCAACGTCCCCATCGTGATGGATCTGTCTACTTCTTTGGCCAAGGCCATCCGCCAGATGAATGCCCACAACATTGGCTGTGTACTGGTAACAGATGCCAATGACAAGCTGGCAGGCATCTTCACAGAGCGGGACGTGCTGAACCGGGTAGTCGGCAAGGTAGAAGACACGGCCGCTGCCACTCTCGCCGACTACATGACGGCTGACCCAATTACGCTCACCAACGAGCAGCCCATTGCCCAGGCCATTCACCTGATGTCCCTGCATGGTTTCCGCCATGTCCCCATTGTGGATGCCAACAACCGGCCAACAGGTATTGTTTCCTTCCGGGATGTTATTCACTACCTGAAGGAGAACTTTGGTCAAAATTAGGACACTTGCCCAGGCAAGCATGACCTGCTTTATTCGCTCATGGGATGGCCGCCACGCGCTGTCCCATGAGCTTTTTTACTCGCTAACCCCACAAGGAGCATGATTATGAGTACT
>CAZRIB010000376.1:0-3766 GCA_964600035.1 uncultured Ardenticatenaceae bacterium
AGGTTTCAAACCTGCCCCTACATCTGGTGTCAACCCCATGAAATCCTAAAGAGCCGGATTTTTCTACTTTCTTTCCTTTGCGTCCTTCGTGTTCTTTGCGGTGAGCCAGGTTTTGTCTGTCAACGAGTGGCTAAACAGTTACCCGTTAAGCTTCATCAGCAAAGATATTGTTGCGAATGCCAAAGATATTTTGTGGGTCGTTGGCCTTTTTTAACTCTTTTAGCAAGGCAATGCTGGCTTCAGACATGGTATGGGGCATGAAATCTTTGCGCAATTTGCCCACACCATGATGATGGGAAAGAGAGCCACCTGCTTCCAAAATGGTGCGGCGCAGCTCTTTTTCAATTTTGGCGAAAATTTCGTCGGGATGGTCAACGCCTTTGGTGCTGAAGCCGTGTGTAAAGTAGATGCAAACGCCTGTGTGGTAAAGTTGGGTGATGCGAGGTGATACATACGGCCGTCCCGGCAAGCCATAAGCATCATGCAGCTCAAAAGCACGCTCTTTTACCGCCTCAATCACCGCCTCAATCTTGCTCCAGGGCACAGTCGTTTCATACGTTTCCCCAATAATGTGAAAATCGGCCAAAAAATCCCGAATATAAGCGATGGCATACGTCAGCATGTAACCCCGCTTGCCATTGGTTTCGCCACCGGCCACGCCGCCGTGCTGTTTCAGCAGCTTGTTAATCACTTTTTGTTGGTAAGCCACTTCTTCGGCCGTGCCTTCCATGACGATGGTCGCCGCCGCCAATTCATGCGGGTCAAATCCTTTAACCTTTAGCAAAAAGAATTTCTGGACAGCGCCCATTATCTTGTCTTTGGTTGAGGGAACAGGCTTCAGGGCAGAGCCGAAACGGAACTGAATGTTGTCCAGCAGGCGGATACTGGCAGGCAGGACACCTGCGCGTGTCAGGTCGTACAAAAAGCGCGTGCCATGTTCAAAAGTGGGGAAAACAATGGAGCCGTATTTCTTGACCGCCGGCATTTTGTGAATTTTGATGATGGCTTTGGTAATGAGTCCCAAATTGCCTTCACTGCCAAAAAGCAAGAGTTGGGGCTGCATGCCAATGGAAAGACGGGGCATGACTTCGTGCTGGCTGATGACACCTTTGGGGGAAATCATTGTTACCTGTTCCACAATTTGTTCAATGTTGCCGTAACGGTTTTTCTTCATGCCGCTGGCGTTGGTGGCAATCCAGCCCCCCAGTGTCGATAGTTCCATGCTGTCTGGTTCGTGGCCGCTGGTGTAGCCCTGGGCGTTTAGGGCTTCCTCTAGCTGTTTGCCGGTGATGCCTGCCTGTACGCTGGCGCGCAAATTTTCATGGTCGATCCATTCAATTTTGTTCATGCGCCGCATGTCTAAAACGGCAATCATGCGGTTTTCGTTTTTGGGCAGTTGGAGGGCGCAGCTGACGCTTGTGCCACCGCCGTAGGGAACCAGGCAAACGTCGTGTTTGGCGGCTAGCTGGATGAGCGTGGCGGCTTCGTCTTCTGATTCGGGGTAACACACGATGTCGGCGAACCGGTCGAGACGGCCGTAAATGACCTTGTACACCTCATCGGCCGTTGTCTGCCCATGACTGTGAATCAGCCGCTCCTTGTCATCCTGCGTAAACCGGTCAGCCGGTAAAGCCGCAGCCAACGCTTGCAAAAAGGCATCATTGTTTACGGGTGGCAAAACAGGCTTCTCAGATACTTCAGGTTTGATGTCGTTAATGTCTAGTTGAATATCCAGCATTTCTTCCACAAAGGGGATAAATTCCGGCATAACCGTGCCAGAAAGTGCGTAGCGTCTGCCCGTTACCCGCACGGTGCGGTCTGGCTGGGCGACAAATTTGGTATCGGTAAATCCCCATTTGTGGGGGTAGCGAATATCTTCCAGATTTTGAGGTGAACCATCTAATGTTTTATCTGCCATTTTGCCTTACTCCATTTTTGCTGTAACTTGTAGCAAGTGGCAGGCTGCATGTGGCAAGTGCCTGCTGCCTGCATACCTGCAAACCTGCAACCATCTACGGGCTGTTTCGATTGAATGGGGGGCATTATGGGTGAACTTTGTTACTTTGACAAGCCTTTTTCAATTGTAACTGTGCGTGACAACAGGCACTATGAATGGATGACGTTAGCCACTAGATGACGAGGTGTTTGTTGGCTATGATTGGGTTTGTTAACAAGTGGAAAGATTGTTTTGTAGTGGCTTTGCTGTGAACCCGGCCAAGGAGAGGTACGATGAGCATGGATAGTGTTGAGGATATAGCGCAAGCCAATGAGTATGAGCAGCTCAATGGGCTTATTAATTCGATTAGCGCTTATATTGAGCATTATCATGGCGGTGCTGTGGAGCTGGTTGGCTATGATGGCAAACTGGTTCAGGTGCGGCTGAAGGGGGCTTGTGAGGGTTGTAATTTGGCCCCGGTAACGCTTCATGGCTGGGTGGAAGGGACTGTGAAGCAGTTTTTCCCGAATGTTGAAAAAGTGGTTGCTGAATTGTAGTTTTTCGCTTTCATTTTCTATTCTCCTTGTGGTGAAAACGGCCGTTTCTCTGTGAAACGGCCGTTTTTGTGTTACCATCTGCCCGCATTTGCATTTCAACAAGTCAGGAGAATCCCCATGAGCGAAGACGGAAAAAGTAAAGATGAGAAAAAGCCAGCCCCCGAACAAGGGCCGGAAGAAATAACGGCCGTTACTCAACACACCATCACCCTCAACGGCGAAACAATTTCCTACACCGTCACCGCCGGAACCATGCTTCTCAAAGAAGAAGAAGAAAAAGACAGCACCATCAAGCCCAAAGCCTCCATTTTTTACGTAGCCTACACCAAAAATGATGTCGATGACCCCGGTAAGCGCCCAATCACCTTTTCCTTCAATGGCGGCCCCGGCTCCTCCTCCGTGTGGCTGCACATGGGGCTGCTTGGCCCCAAGCGCGTCGTCATGGCCGATGACGTAGGCAACCTGCCCGCGCCACCCTACCAATTAACCACCAACGAATACACCATTTTGGACAAAAGCGATCTGGTATTTATTGACCCGGTAAGCACCGGGTACAGCCGTTCCGTGCCGGGAGAAAAGCCGAAGCAGTTTCACAATTTTGAAAAAGATATCGAGTCCGTTGGGGAATTTATTCGCCTGTATACCACGCGCAATATGCGTTGGGCATCGCCTAAATTTTTGGCAGGGGAAAGTTACGGCACAACGCGGGCGGCAGGTTTGTCTGGATTTTTGCAGAAGCGGTATGGCATGTATCTCAATGGGATTATGCTCATTTCGTCAATTTTGAATTTTCAAACGGCGTATTTTACAGATGGCAATGATTTGCCCTACATTTTGTTTTTGCCCACGTATACGGCCGTTGCCTGGTACCACAACCGTCTGGACGATGCTCTGCAAGCCGACCTGCACGCGACATTGGCAGAAGTAGAAAAATTTGCTCTGGGTGAGTATGCCCTGGCACTGCTGCGCGGTGCAGAACTACCCCAAACGGAATATGACCAAATTGTAGAAAAATTGGCACGTTACACAGGGCTGTCTCCCGCTTACGTGCGCGGCACACAGCTTCGCATTAACATCCACCGTTTTGTAAAAGAGCTTCTGCGGGATGAGATGAGAACAGTGGGACGGCTAGACGGCCGTTTCACAGGCATAGACCGCGACAGTGTGGGCGAAAAACATTCCTTTGACCCCAGCTACACCAACATTTTGGGGCCATACACGGCCATGTTCAATGATTACATTCGGCGAGAACTCAACTTTGAAATGGACTTGC
>CAZRIB010000376.1:3776-4191 GCA_964600035.1 uncultured Ardenticatenaceae bacterium
AATCCTAACCGGCAAAGTTCAGCCCTGGGGGTATGACAAACAGCAAAATAAATTCGTGGATGTGGCCGAAACATTGCGAGAAGCCATTTCTATGAATCCCTACCTCAAGGTATTGGTAGCCAATGGCTATTACGACCTGGCAACCCCATACTTTGCTACCCGTTATACATTCAACAACATGTTGTTAGACCCCACCTTGCGCCAAAACATTACCATGACCTATTACGAAGCCGGGCATATGATGTACTTGCACATGCCCAGCCTGGCGCAGTTAAAGCAGGATATGGATGCGTTTATTGAGCAGTCGTGGGCTGTGGGCCGTGAGCCGTAGGCCGTGAACCGATTACGGACTACGGACCACGGACAACGGCTATTCCTCTTTTCGGCGGCGCTGCCACAAAGCAACAGCCAGTCC
>CAZRIB010000377.1:0-4188 GCA_964600035.1 uncultured Ardenticatenaceae bacterium
ACTTGCCACCTGCTCCATTTTCATTCATGGTGTTGAGCGCGCTGCTCATGTCGTTTCCTCTGGAAATTACGAATTACGAATTACGAATTACAAATTACGAAGCGGCTCTTGCCACCTGCTACCTGCCACCTGCTACCTGCCACTTGCCACCTGCCACCTGCTTCATTTAATCATCAATCATTGATCATTCTTGTTATTCTCACCTGCCCGGATGAGCAGTAAGGCGCATTCCAGAGAAGCTAAAACGGCGGCTGCTTCTTCTGTGTTTTTGGGCAAAATGTGGCTGCCCAACACCAACAAATCGCACTGCTCTTTGTGAGCCAGAGCGGCTAATTGGGTTATGCTGCCGGTTGGTAAATGGTGGTAGGTGGCAAGACGGTGATGTTTTTGCAGCCAAACGGCCGTTTCTCGCCGCCACCGTTCTACATCCTTTTCATCACCTCCTGTTAAAACAATCGTAATGGTGCTGACTGGCGACGTGACAGCCACCGCCTGCCGCAAAGCCTGCCAGCCCGCCTCACTGCCATCAAAAAGCACAAACACAGAAGGCGGTGTTCCCACGATTTTGCCGGTTAGCAGCACCGCCCGGGCTGGCTGCCGCAGGGCTGCCTGAGCGGTCGAACCCAACCGAAGCCGCCGGGTAATGGGGCGGCTGACGCGCCCCAGCACCAGCAAATCCACATCCATGCTGGCTGTGACAACTGAGAGGGGAACATGGCCGCGGACACGGCGAAACGATGTGAGAACATGGGCTTCTTCTCCGGCGGTGTGCAGTGCCTGCTCGGCGCGGTTGGCCTGGGCACGGAGCTGCTGGCTCATGTGCTGGCTGTTCAGGTTGTTGGCATCGGCAGAAGTCAGCACAATTTCCCGGGAAAAGGGCAGTTCGGCCAGCCGGAGCAAGTTGATGTCTTCCACAAACAAGCCAATGACTTCTGCTTGATGGGCGGCGGCCAGAGAAACGGCCGTTTCCAACGCCACCATACTTTCTGCCGAACCATCCAGCGCCACCAAAATCTTTTGCAAAGAAGGGATCGCACTCATGACAAACCCTCCCCGGCATTTGCTTGCTGCCTGCTGGCGGCAGCGGCCGTTTCCGGCGAAACATGCCCATTTGGCGGCGGCTGGTTCATCTCCTTCACCTTTTGGGCAAACTGCTCCAGTCGCTTCATCACCCGGTCATTGATTGTGCCCTCCGGGAAAGTGCCATCCGCCTGCTGTTCCCCTGCCGGTAAACCCGTTAACAAGGCAATGCCTTCATCAACATGGCGAATGGGGTAAATGTGGAACTGGCCTGCTTTTACAGCATCCACCACATCATGGCGGAGCATCAGGTTTTTCACATTGGCCGCCGGAATCAACACACCCTGGTCACCCGTTAAGCCGCGATGACGGCACACATCAAAGAAGCCTTCAATCTTTTCGTTTACGCCGCCGATGGCCTGCACTTCGCCGTGCTGGTTTACGGAGCCGGTGACGGCCAGCCCCTGCCGGATGGGTGCGTTCGCCAGGGCAGAAAGCAGGGCGTACAGTTCCGCAGAGCTGGCACTGTCGCCGTCTACGCCGCTGTAGGATTGTTCAAAAACGAGGCTGGCAGAGAGGGATAACGGCCGTTCCGCCGCATAGCGTGCCCCCAAAAAGCCAGACAAAATGAGCACGCCTTTGGAATGCAGCGGGCCGCCCATTTCCACCTGCCGCTCAATGTCCACAACTTCCCCTTTGCCCAGGCGCACGCGGGCGGTGATGCGGCTGGGACGGCCAAAGCTGAAGCGGCCAAGCTGGATGACGGAGAGGCCGTTGATTTGCCCGACTTTTTCGCCGGTGGTGTCGATGAGCAGGGTTTCTCGCAAAATGGCTTCTTGCATCCGGTCGCGGATACGGCCGTGCCGGTAATCATCGGCTTCCAGTGCCTGCTCAACATCGGCGGCCAGCACCACATCATGACCCGCTTCCGCTGCCCAGTAGTCGGCTTCACGCAGCAGATCGGCCAAAGACTGCCGGTGTGTGGAGAGGCGTTGGGCGTCGCCTGCCTGCCGGGCACTGTGCTCTATGACACGGGCAACGGCCGTTTTGTGGAACGGCCGTAACCCATTTTGGGCAATCAGCGTACTCATCAACTGGGCATAGACAAGGTTGTTTTCCGGCGTGCGCGGCATCTCATCCTCAAAATCGGCCACCACCTTAAACAATTCACCAAACTCCGGGTCAACCTGCATCAGCAGGTAATAAAGCAGTCGTTCGCCCATCAATACCACTTTCACCTGCAAGGGAATCGGCATCGGCTCCAAAGAGACTGTGCTAATCAAACCCAACGACTGCCCCAATGACTCAATGCGAATTTCCCCCGTTTGCAAAATGCGTTTCAGACTTTCCCAGGCATACGGCTGGGTGAGCACCTTGCGCGCATCCAGCAGCAGATAGCCGCCGTTTGCCCGGTGCAGCGCGCCCGGCTTAATTTGGGTGAAGTCGGTGACCAGCGCTCCCATTTGGGAAATATATTCCACGCGCCCAACCAGATTGTGATATGAAGGATGGTTTTCTGTCACAATGGGCGCGCCTTTGGTGCTGCTGTTGTCGATGAGCAGGTTCACCAGGTAGCGGTTGAAGAAGGAGAGTTTTTCTTTGTCTCCTGTGGTGGTAGCGCCCATCACTTGCTGTAATGGGGTTGTCGTCCCATCATCTTGCCGAAACACGCCGGCATTGGCAATGACATCTTCGGCAACGGCCGTTAAGTAAGCCTGCACTGCCTCCTGATCATGGTAACGCTGGCGCAGTTCCGAGATTAACGGCGTAATGGTGTTCGTGGCAATGCGCCGGTCGAGCGTTTTAATTTGCTCCCGCACCTCCCGGCTCCATTGGGGAACCTGGCTGATCAGCTTTTGCAGTTCACTTTGCAGCAGTTCAATGTCCGCTTCAATTTGCTTGCGCTTCTCTTCGTCATACGATTCAAACTGTTTGGGCGAAATCACTTCTCCATTTTCCAGCGGCGCAAATGCCAGTCCATTTGGTGTGCGCAGCAGGGCAATGCCTTTTTCTGCCGCCCGCTGTTTTATGGCTTCCAGCATATCTTCCTGTTTTTGCTGCATGGCTTCGGTGATGGCCTGCCGCTGGGATTGGTACTCTTCGCTTTCGTAGGCGGCGGGCAGCAGGGCGCTGACCTCTTCTACAAAGGCCAGCATGTCTTGCTGGAGCTGTTTGCCTTTGCCGGGGGGCAGGGGCAGGGCAATGGGCTGGTGGGGCTGGGCAAAGTTGTGGATGTAGCACCAGTCGTTGGGGATGGGTTCGTTGGCGGCTTTTTGGGTGAGGTAGTGGGTAACGGCCGTGTATTTGCCGCTGCCAGTTGGGCCAATGACAAAGAGATTGTAGCCTGGCTGCTGCATGCCGCTGCCAAATTTGATGGCGGCTTCAGCGCGTGCCTGCCCAACAACGGGAACGGCCGTGCTGCATGTTTCGGTCGTTTCAAACGGGAACTGGTTGGGGTCGCATTGTTGGTAAAGTTGTGAGGCATCCAGTGGTTTGGGAACGGCCGTGGCCTCCTTTGGCCGTGATGTGGATATGGTGGTGCTGCTCTGTGCTGTCATCGTTACCCTCCATTTTTTTTAGGATAGAAGCTGCAACAATGGGTTGACAAAACAGGCTGCAAAGTTGTACAGGATGGTCCCCGGGGCATTTTGTGGGCGAGGGTGCAGGGACAGCCCTACGGTTAAGCACCGGCGAAAGGGGGCGTGTGTTCTGCTTTTTGCCGATTGCTTACAATTCACATCTTAGCATAAAGCATACGGCCGTTTCCAGTTACAAAAATCATACGGTTGACCGGATTTCTTTTGTTGATGGATCGCCAGTATCCTTACTGGCAGCAACCTTGTGAAAAACAAAAAACGGCCACTGTACCGGTGACCGCTCGCGAGATGTTTGGTTATCGACTATCCATCTTTAGTAACCCGTTATCCGTTTCCCGACGAAGTTACCAGAGGTAGAGCACACGAATTACGAATTACAAATTACGGAAAACGGAAAACGGATTACGGAATATGGGTACTAGCTGGCCAACTGAACGCTTACTGTAATAGTACAGGCCAATCTCCATGTTCCCCCGCTGGCTGGTGTAGGCGTGGTCGGTTAGCTCGTTGGGGCCACTGCCCGCCCGGTAGCCGCCAAAGGGTAGATAGCGAATGCAAAGTATTACTAACC
>CAZRIB010000378.1:0-4175 GCA_964600035.1 uncultured Ardenticatenaceae bacterium
TTACAAATTACAAATTACGGATGACTGAATACGGGTACTATGAAAGGAAACGTTGAACCCCTAACCCACCAATCTCCTAATCTCCAATCTCCCAATCTCCCAATCTCAAATCCCACCCTACTCCCAGGCTGTCACACTATCCAAATCAGCCTTTTCGGCGCCAGAAATAGAAATAGAAGCCCCCTGCATCGTATCCACAAGCTGCATCACCGAATTTGCCCCAATAATGGCAGAGCTAACAACAGGATTCGCCAAAACCCAGGCAATTGCCATTTGTGCAATGGTTGCACCGTGCTGTTTAGCCGCCGCTTCCAAAGCATCAATCGCCGCCCAGCCGCGTTCGTTCATATAACGGCTTTTCACCCCTTCAGCCCGCGTAGATTCAGGCATCTCACTGTCACGACGGTATTTTCCGGTTAAAAAGCCGCCAGCCAGCGGGCTGTACGGTATCACCCCAATGCCTTGATCCTGGCAAACAGCTTGCAGTTCCCGCTCAAACTCTGCCCGATGCACATAGTTGTAATGGGGCTGAACGCTGTCAAATCGCACCAGATTTTTCACATCGCTAATCCACAACGATTTTGTCAGCAGCCATGCAGGATAATTGGAACAGCCAATATAACGAACCATGCCACTGCGAACCAAATCGTTTAATGCCGTCAACGTTTCTTCCAGGGGCGTTTCTTCGTCAGGCCAATGCACCTGATACAGGTCTATGTAATCTGTTTGCAGCCGGTCCAGACTGGCTTCTACTGCGTTAAGAATGTGCTGCCGCGAGAGACCTTCATCATTGGGGCCATCCCCCATTTGCCCGCGCACCTTGGTGGCGATGATAATATCCTGACGACGTACACTGCCCTTTGCCAGCCAATCGCCAATAATTTGCTCGCTTACACCGCCATCGTTGCCTTCAACCCATCGGGAATATATGTCGGCCGTGTCAATGAAGTTGCAGCCCATTTCAACCGCTTTGTTCATAATATCGTGGGCTGTGTTGGCATCTGTTGACCAGCCAAACTGCATGGTTCCCAGGCAAATTGTTGATACTTTTAGTCCTGTGCGGCCTAATCGACGGTATTCCATTTTTCTTTCTCCTGTTTTATGGGGTCACCTGACTTTGGGTGTCTGGAAGGGGTGTGGCAGTGGGTTCTGGTGCGGGCGTAGGCACGGCCGTATCCCCTGCACCATCACCCTCTTCATCAAATCTGTGGTCTTCCTCTAGCGCATTACCCAAATAAGGATGCTCGTAATTAAAATAATTATAAGTGGCGCGTGAAATTTCCCGCAAAATGGGAAAACTGATTTCATACACAAGCCAATCACTATCTGGCTGCACCATATACTCTACCAATACATAATCCCCGCCCTCTGAATAAACAATCCCGGCATCGCCATGTGTATTGCCTGCCCAACCATGCTTATGCGAAACAATCACACCATCAGGCACACCAAACCGAATTAAGTTGCCTTCTGTATTGCGGGACATCACTTCGATCATCGCCTGGCACTCTTCCGGCGTGATGGTGTCGGGGTAAACAGCCAGCAAAGTGCCTTTCCCTTTTGCGCAGAAGTAAATCATGGACAGAAGCGTGCCTACATCTTCGGCCGTGGTTTGCATTGTGGGGTCGGGATTGGTGTTGATTGAACCGCTGCTGTTTGCGGCCGTTACCCTGGTGGTAATGCCGGGTCTGTTTGGCTCTTCATAAGGTGTCACAATAAAGGTGTTCATCAAGCCCAATCGATGCATTGATTCGGTCAGGATGTCCACACCCAGGTAAGCATTATCCTGTCCGGCCACAATATCCAGCAGCAGGTTGGCAGAATAATTACCGGAATACACCATTGTCCCTTCAATAAGGTCTATCTGGTTTTGGTTTGGCGGGGTATCCAATGCCCGGTATGTCTCCAGCAATATCATGATTTTCATGATGCTCATGCCAGAAACGGCAATGTCGCCATTAATGGACAGCTCTTCGCCTGTTTGCAAGTCTAGAATGAATACACTGCCTACACCGCTAAAAGCGTCTAGCTGTTTGCGGATGTTTTCTTCTAACAAGGCCATGCTTAAGGGTGTTGGCTCTTGTTGGTTGACAACCAGATTGACCTCTCTGTTTGTTGCAGAGAACAATGCCGCTTCAACAAGCGGCAGGCTGGCTTCCAAATCGGTGACGTAGCCGGGTTCGCCTTCTCGTAAAACATCGCTGCCGGTAAGGAGTTGGGGGTTGCGTGCCGGTTTGTCTAATATGCTGGTGATGAGGGTTAGTTCTCGCTGTAAGTCATCGGGGTTGTATGTGGCGCGTAATTCGACAGCAGGGGGTGTGGTTAACGGCCGTGTCAACACAAACGCCAAAAAACCCATCCAATTGTGGCTTTCGTCCCGGGCTTTTTCAGCTTCAGAAAGCATCGTCTCAAAGTCCAGCGTAAAGCCAACGTTAGCCGGATCCAACGGCACAGATTCTTCCTGATGGTGCAGCATAACGGGTGACAGAAAGATTTCTTGCAGGCGAACGGCCGTTTCGTCCCGCGTCAGCCCCGACACATCCACCCCGCCAATCGTCATGCCCGGCGGCATCTTGTCGAAGGCATGCCAATACAAAAAGCCTTCATAGGCCAAAAACAAGCCGCCCACCACAACCAACAAATTCAGGAAAAAACGTTGAAGCACACGCATCAGTTATTCGCCTGAACCCCCAGGTAAGGAGCATCAAAGTTAAAATAGTTGTATGTTGCCCGTGACATATCGGCAATAAGCGGCGAGCTGAGTTCCCACTCCAGCCAATTCGGCTTGTAAATGAAAGCGGCTATCACATAATCGCCTGCCGGAGAAAAAACCACCCCGGCATCGCCATGTGTGTCGCTAATCCAGCCGTGGCGGTGAGAAACGGCCGTATTCTGAGGCACACCCGCTTCAATCAAACTACCAATCCGGTTCTGCGCCATAATTTGCAAAATCTGCTGGCACTCCGCCTGCGTCAACTCATCAGGAAAAACAGCCATCAGCGCACCGGAGCCATCATGGGCACAGTAATACAACATCGAAAGCAGCGTCCCCATATCCTCAGCCGTCGTTTGCATCACCTCATTGGGTGTCGTCAACACATCTTCACGGCTGTTGGCCGGTGTCTCTAACGGCCGTATCCCCGGCGGCAAATCCGCATCATACGGCCCCATCATAAACGTATTCACCAGCCCCAACTTTTGCATCGTCTCCGTTACAAGCCGCGCCCCCAAAACCGGGTCATCTTCACCAGCAATCACATTCAGCAGCAAATTGGCACTGTCATGCTCCGGGCGCAGCACCAACGTGTTAGAAATCAACTCCCGCTGCGAAAGCGTCGGCGGATTATCCAGCATGCGGTATGTGGTCAGCACAATCGGCACCTTCATCAAATCCATTGCCGACATCGCCACATCAGACCGCACAGCCACTTCTTCACCCGTCGTCAAATCCAGAATAAACACAGAAGCCACGCCGCCTGTGGTCAGCTCAAAATCCTGCATATGGTTTACCAACAGCCGCGAAAGCAAATTAATTTCTGGCCGCTGCGGACTGCGCGGTTCAACAATCAAATGTGCCACCCGGTTTGATGGCCGGTACAGTGCCGCTTCCACGTCATTAAAACTGGCTTCTATATTCGTCCGTGTGCCAGCCTCGCCATATTGAAAACTTAACGTCGCCGGTACAGGCTGCGGCGGTTGGGCTGGCAAATCGGACAAAGTGGCAATGCTGTTCAACACATCCCGCAGTGCTTCCCTGTCGTGCGTTGCGGATAAAGGCACCGGGTCTACTTCTACCGGCTGCCCCCACAAAAATCCCCAAAATCCTGCCCAAAAATCTTGTTGGCTGCGTTGGTAATCGGCCTGGCTGAGCATGGTTTCCAGGTCTAATTGGAATTTGGCTTCTGTTGGTGATATTTCAAATTGATCTTCGCCGTGAAATACCACGACTGGCGCATTCAAGTATAAATTATTGAGGACTTCTGAGGCTTCTTCCGGCGTCATGCCGCCAACATCTACCCCAGCCACATTCAGACCGGTGGGGTAATAAACACGAAATGTTGCGTATTGATATAGTTTTATGAGGAGGAACAGGGCTACGGCCACAATTAATGTGACGGTAATCCACTGCCCAACACCAGGTGTAGAGCTTCTATTCATGATGTTTCCTCTGAAAA
>CAZRIB010000379.1:0-4171 GCA_964600035.1 uncultured Ardenticatenaceae bacterium
TGCGTGCTAAAAAATATGTAAAAACTTACTTAACAGAGCACTGAGTACTAGAGGTAATGTGCACGAGCAGTATCTAAGAAAGTTTTAACGCTGTGTTTACATTTTTTTGACAGTTTTTGCTAATAATCGCCTCTGGAAATCGCGGAGGAGAATGCCGCGATAATTTGATATGGAAAAAAGGAGGATAAGATGAGCAAAAAATGGTTGGTCTCATTACTATCCGTTTTGTTGATTATTTCTGTTTTAGCAGGTTGTGGCCCGGCTGTAACCAGTGAGCCGCAGGTGGATTTGGCGGCGGGTGGTGACACGGCCGTTTCTGATACAACAGATGAGGCTGCACAAGATACGGCCGTTGTGGTGACACAGCTTCCCTTTGATGAAAACAGCCTGATTAATTTGTATGAACAAGTGAATACGGCCGTTGTCAATATTCGTTCCATTGACACACCCGACGAAACGGCCGCAAACAGCGAACAGCCGACATTACCAAACATTCCGGGATTTGACTTTGGTGGTGTGGTGCCGCCCCAAACCCAAATGGGGCAAGGCTCCGGTTTTGTCTACGACAAAGAGGGGCACATCATTACCAATAACCACGTTGTGGAAAATGCCGACCGGCTTGTTGTCACTTTTGCCGACGGCACAGAAGCAGATGCCGAAGTGGTTGGCACAGACCCGGACACAGATTTGGCTGTCATCAAAGTAGACGTTGATCCTGAATTGCTCAATCCAGTGCCCCTGGGTGATTCTGAAGCTTTGAAAGTAGGGCAGTTGGTTGTTGCCATTGGCAATCCCTTTGGGCTGCAAGGGTCTATGACAACCGGCATCATCTCCGGTTTGGGGCGTATGCTGCCTGCCGGTTCCACAACGGCATCTGGCGCCCGGTTCAGCATACCCGACATCATTCAGACAGACGCGGCCATCAATCCCGGTAACTCCGGTGGGCCATTGTTGAACATTCAGGGCGAAGTGATTGGTGTGAATACGGCCATTGAATCGCCTGTGCGTGGGTTTGCTGGCATTGGCTATGCAGTTCCGGCAAACACCGTGGCTGAGGTTGTGCCGCAGCTTATTGAAAACGGGTTTGTGGAACATGCCTGGCTGGGTATTGCCGGCCAAACTTTGACGACTGATTTAGCCCACGCCATGTCTTTGGATGACTCAGTGAATGGGGGCGTGTTGGTAGGTCAGGTCGTGGCCGATAGTCCGGCTGACAAGGCTGGTTTGCGTGGTAGTGACACGGAAACAGAAATTGACGGCATTCCTGTTCAAATTGGTGGAGACATCATTATTGGCATAGACGGCCGTCCAGTGAAAGCATTTGATGATTTGCTGGGTTACATTGTGCATGAAACCAAAGTGGGACAAACTGTTACATTGAAGGTAATTCGTGACAATGAGGAATTAGAAATACCTGTGACACTGGATGCCCGTCCGAAATAAGAGTGATTAACTGATTAAAGATTAATGGATTGATGATTTGCGTAACCCGAAGTCCGTATACCGTTTTTCAACGAAATTACCAGAGGCAGCGCATACTGAAAACTGAACACGGATTACTGAATACAGGTGCTGCTTTAATCATCAATCATTTGTCATCAATCAATTTCAAAAGGAGGTGTTGGTTATGACATCGCTAATTCGTTGGAATCCGATTGATGAAATGTTGAGCTTGCATGAGGAAATTGACAGGCTCTTTGATATGACGGCCAATCAGTTTATGCGCGATGATGTGCATCTGGACTTTTTTGAAAAAGGCAAGGCGTACATTGTAGAAGCAGATATGCCGGGCGTGGCTCCGGAAGATTTGGATGTGCAGGTGTCTGACCATGTGCTGACGATTCGCGGGTCGGTTCGCCATGACGATGAGCGTAAGGCGAAAGGTTACTTTATCCGCGAGCGGCGTATGGGACACTTTTACCGGTCTATTGCTTTGCCGCAGGATGTGGATGAGGATGGCATTCGGGCGGAATACCGGCATGGCGTTTTGCGCCTGACTTTGCCGAAGGTGAAAGGGGAAAAACCGCGCCGAATCCGTGTGCGCAGTAAGCAGATTGGTGTGAAAAACGGCCGTTTCGGTTGGTTGTCACGGCTGCGGCTGCCGCGTTTTAGAAAACGTTAAAGGCAGCACAGTTGAAGTGTGTAAAAGGGCGCAGATTTCGCGCCCTTTTTTATTCCTCATTGTCAGCGGCATGTGCTTCGGCGAGGATGCCTTGAAGCAGGCTGGCCCGGCCAAGCAGCCCGACTAAACGGCCGTCTTCATCTACAACGGGCAGGCGTTTAATGCCGTGCCGCATCATGAGCGCCAATGCTTCACTGGTTGGGGCATTTGCGGAAATGGTGAAGGCGGGGGTGCTCATCAGGTCTACGGCCGTTTCTTCTGCATTAAGTAGGGGTGGCTTTTCACTTTGCCCCTGCCCGCTTACCAGACGGCGCAAACGGGCTAGCAGCCCAGGATTGCTTTTTTGCTGGCTTCTACGCAGCAAATCCCCATCGGTGATAATGCCCAGAACCCGGTTATCTTCATCTACAACCACAGCCCGGCGGCGGCGGTTTTTCTCCAGAGCTTGCAAAATTTGTTCCAGGTTGTCTTGTGGCTTTACAGTGGGAACATCGCGGTACATTAAACCGGCGATGGTTGTGTCGGTGGGGGTGTGTTCTGCCGGCATGTTTTGGATGGGTTGGTGATATTCCAATGTGCGTAAAATATCGACGCGGCTTATCCACCCGACTAAACGGCCGTGTTCTTCCACCACAGGCAGCCGCTTCAGATTATGGTCGATCATGAGATGCACCGCGTTGTGCAGTGTGTCTTTTGCCCGAATGGTGTACACGGGGCTGGTCATTAAATCGACGGCCGTTACATTCAATTTTCGCAGTTCTGCCAGTAATTTTTGCCAATATTCCTGGGAGATTTGGGTGTGGAGGCCGATGCGAGCCTTCAAACCGGCTTTTCGCAGCAAGTCGCCATCGGTAATGATGCCGCGGGGATGGCCGGCCATGTCTAGCACGGGCAGGCTGCGATACCCTTTGTGCAGGAGTAATTTAACGATTTCGGAAATGGGTGTGTCGGGGGCAACGGCCGTTACCTCCGTTCGCATCACATCCTTTACCTGTTGGGCTAACGGGTCTGGGCGGCGGCCTGGGGCATACTGCACCACATTCACCTCTTCCACCGTAATCAACCCGTCGTTGACCATTGTTTTCAATGTTGGCAGCAGCCGTTCCACCAGCGCATCATTGTCAATCCATTCCAGACGAATCGGCAAATCTGTTGAAAGGTCTAAAATGGCGGCTGTGTGAATGCGGCTGTGCGCGCCAAAACCGGCAATGCCTCGTACCACGGTTGCACCTGCGGCGCCTTCTTTTTTTAGAAATTGCAGCAGTGCCATGTACAACGCCTTGCCTTCGTAATGGTCATTTTCCCCTATATAAATCGTAACTCGCATTGCTTTGCCCTGTAACTGCATCTGTTTTACCCTCCTCGCTGCACCCAATGGGCAAGAGACGCACCCAATAAGGCGGCCATTAGTCCAACCAGATTATTTCCGGCCACATTCAGTAATCCTTGCCAAAGGCCAGCTTCTCGCCAAAGGTTCATGCTTTCTACAGCATAGGAAGAGAAGGTAGTAAATGAACCCAAAAATCCAACTGCCAGCAGCAGCCTGGTTTCCGGTGAAATTTGGAATTTTTCTGTACCTAAGGTTAGCAAAAAACCCAGGATAAAGCTGCCTGCAATGTTGACAATGAAAGTGCCATAGGGAAAGTTTGCGCCCAGGCGGCTGCCTGCCCAAACGCCTATGATGTAGCGGGCATTTGCGCCTAAGGCGGCCCCGATTGCAATTAAAATGTATTTATTCAAAAGCACCTCCTTCTAAAATAAAGATTGAAGATTGATGATTAAAGATTAAAGGTAACTGTACAGCCTCTCTAGCTGTGGCCGGTGTCCTCACCGCGCCACCAACGGGCACGGTGAGGACACCGGCCCGAGCACCTGTTTAGTCACGATTAAAGAATAATTCCGCCATGAATTACACGAATTACACGAATGAGTTCACTGAAAAAAGGTAGATTTCACCAGCCGTCTGCCAATAAAAAAGCCTCTACCGAACTAAAATAGTTTGGTAGAGGCTATCAGTTGGCTGTGCCAACGGTTTTCTCATTGATTTGA